>JBFIID010000084.1:0-9028 GCA_041601415.1 Gammaproteobacteria bacterium | reverse complement strand
CTAATCCGCATCTATAAACACTTTGTCGGTTCTGATCAGCACTGACGTAGCGACAGGTAACACACCAACATGGATACACATGCGCATGGACTCCCTGACTCCCCGGCCTGGAATGCCCTGTCTACACATGCCGATAGTCTGCGCAATTGTCAGCTGCGTGAATTGTTTGCCGGGGATGCACAGCGCTTCAACCGCTTTACACTGCAGAGCGAACATCTGTTCCTGGATTATTCAAAAAACCGTATCACCGCCGAAACCCGGCAACTACTCGTCTCGCTGGCGAATGAATCTGAATTAGCCTACGCCATCGAAGCCATGTTTAGCGGCGAGGCGATTAACTTCACCGAACAACGTCCGGTGCTGCATACCGCATTGCGTAATTTTTCGGGTCAGCCGGTAATGGTCAACGGCCATGATGTGATGATCGACGTGCTTGCAGTCAGACAGCAAATGCTGGGCTTCTGCCAGCGCGTCTGGTCTGGTGAGTGGCGCGGATATACCGATCATCCAATCCGACATGTGGTCAATATCGGCATCGGTGGTTCGGATCTGGGGCCTATGATGGCCTGTGATGTATTACGTCACTGTACCGAGACCGAGCTAAGTGTCGATTTTGTCTCCAACGTCGACGCCTGTGATATGCAGGAGGTCCTGGGCCGCGTCGATCTGGAGACGACCCTGTTCATCGTCGCCTCCAAGACCTTTAGCACCCAGGAAACCATGGCCAATGCACATCTCGCACGCCAGCATCTACTGGATCAGGGCTGCCCGACATCCGGCATCGCACAACACTTCGTTGCTGTCACCTGTAACCCCGAAGCCGCTGTTGCTTTTGGTATCAGCGATCAGAACACCTTTACCTTCTGGGACTGGGTCGGCGGACGTTACTCCATGTGGTCATCGATTGGTCTGGCAATTGCGTTGTATGCGGGTATGGATCAATTTGAGGCGATGTTAAAGGGTGCCGAATCCATGGATCTGCATTTTCGCAACACACCCTTCGAAAAGAACCTGCCGGTCATGATGGCCCTTCTGGGTGTCTGGAATACTACGCTGCAGGGAATGAGCAATCATGTACTGGCCTGCTATGACCAACGACTTGCACTGTTTCCCGCACACCTGCAACAACTGGATATGGAAAGTAATGGCAAGCAGGTTCGTCGCGATGGGACTATCGTTAACTATGCCACCGGCCCTATGCTGTTTGGTGGCGTCGGCACCAATAATCAACACGCCTATTTCCAGCTTCTACATCAGGGTACAGCGTTAGCACCAGTGGACTTCATCGCCTGTCTCACGGATCAACATGACAACCCGGATCACCATGCCATGTTGCTGGCAAACTGCTTTGCTCAATCCGAGGCACTCATGAATGGTCGTGATCGTGACAGCACGGCTGCTGAATTACGTGCCTCCGGTCTCTCGGAAGAACAGATCGATAGCCTCGCTCCGCATCGTACTTTCCCTGGTAACCGCGTCAGTAACACCCTGCTATTTCGCCAACTGAATGCTGAAACATTAGGTGCCCTGGTGGCACTTTATGAACACAAGGTTTTTGTACAGGGCGTGATCTGGGGGATCAATTCCTTCGATCAATGGGGAGTAGAACTTGGGAAGACGCTGAGTGGCGTCATCCTTGATGAATTGAATAATGACGCCTCATGCCCGTCCCACGATGCATCGACCAATGGCCTCGTGGATCTGTATCGACGCGGTCACTGGTAAACGCCGTTCGGATTAAACCCTTGCCATCTGATCAGTGGCATCCGCCAGGCGCTGGATCAGAGTACGCATGAATGACTTACAGAAACGCAGCTGACAATCCTTGGAAACCTGTTCAATCAGGGTTGAATTAACCTTCATCAACGTTACGTAACCACTCGCCTTGATACTGGCACTGCGTTGGGTTTTCGACACGTAACCCATTTCACCAAAGCAGTCACCGGGGGCAAGGGTGTCGATCACCATTTCATTCTTGATCACCGCCACATCACCGGAGGTAATGATGTAAAAGGAATCTTCCATATCACCTTCAACGATGATGTCCTGTGCAGGATCATATTCCTCCCAGACACTGGCACGAATAATTTCCCATATTTCGGAGTCCGGGAAACCTCGAAAGAAACTCAGATCCTTCACTTCGTCAAACTTACGCTTGGCCGTAATGTCTTCCTGCGGCTTCTCCAGATGGCCGAAGGCCATACTCAGATCCGTTGCCATCTCCAGTCCGGAGCGATAACGTAACTCACAATCCTTCTGCAGTGCCTTGAGTACCACATCCTCCAGGCCAGAGGGAATCGACACATTGTATTGTTGCATCGGAACCGGGTCTTCATTCACCACCTTGTGAATCAAACTGGAAAAGCTTTCACCACCAAAGGGATGTTTACCCGTCAGCATTTCGTACAGCAGCACACCCAGGGAAAACAGATCGGTCTGGTGGGTGATCGACTCTTCCTGCACCTGTTCTGGCGACATATAGCGCGGTGAACCGACAAAGCCCATCGGCATGGTCTGTGAGCTATCCTGCCGATTGATATGCGCAATACTGAAATCGGCCAGTTTCACGTCCATATCTTCGGTCAACAGGATATTCGAGGGTTTGATATCACGGTGAATCACCCCCTGTCGATGCGCATAATCCAGCGCCTTGGCACACTTGAAGATGATTTCTACCGCTTCTTTGACAGGTAACAGATTTTCGGTGCGCGTATAGGGTTTAAGCGTCTTACCGCCCTTGACGTACTCCATCACCAGATAGCATTCGTCGTCGTCTATACCGGCATCAAACATATCCAGAATATTAGGATGCCGTAGCATGCCCGCAGTATGCGCCTCATTGAAGAACATCTGCCGATAGCGTTTACCGGCCTCACCGTCCTTGAGGAAGTCCGACAGGGCAACCTTCAGTGCCACCTCACGATCAATAAACGGGTCGTAGCCCAGATAGACCACCCCCATAGAACCACGGGCGATTTCACTGATGACTTCGTATTTGCCGAGTTTGGCGGGCTTATTACCTGACATGTAATTCGAATTTCCGAGAATATGCGCCTCAAATATTACTTTATAAGTGCTTTACTTGGTAGGTTTGCGAATGTGAACCGAAACCCGTCACGCAACATGGCGATGTATTTACATTGTTTAACACGGCAGGCAGGCGGCTTATGTATAATCCGCACATGTCATCAAATAAACGCACTACCCTGCTGTTTGGTATCGTCGCTGTGCTCAGTCTTGCTCTGGGTATCGGCTTCAACCTTAAACAGCAGGCGACCCCCGATCCCGGCGCGGAGATACCGGAACTGTTATGGCCTAAAGCAAAACAGATCATGCCCTTCAAGCTGTTTGATCATGATGCCAATGAGTTTGGACTGGAGCAGTTAAAGGGCCACTGGTCACTGATGTTCTTTGGCTACACGCACTGCCCTGATGTCTGCCCGACAACGATGATGTTATTGAACAAAATGGTTTCTTCCATTGAGCAACCAGAGCTAATCCCATCCGTCTATTTTGTCTCAATCGATCCGCAACGCGATCAGCCAGCGAAGCTGTCCGAGTATGTGAACTACTTCAATCCTGAATTTATTGGTGTGAGTGGTGAACCGGCACAGTTGGCCTACTTCGCCCGACAGATAGGTATCCTCTTCGCGCGTGTGGAAACGGAGGAGCCAGAAAACTACATCATGGATCATTCTTCATCGATACTACTCATAGATCCGACGGCAAGCATAAGCGGTATTTTTTCTACCCCGCATGATGCCGATAAAATAAAACAAACCTATCTTCGCATCCGTGACTTTATTGAGGCGCAGAATGATTAAGTCTTTCCAATGGCGATTTCTTCTCGTACTGTTATGTTTTCCACTCATTAGCAACGGCGCGGAAACGTCGGCTAGCCGCCTCTGGATCCGCGAAGCCCCACCCAATGCACCGGTACTCGCCGCCTATGGAACAATTATGAATCCTGGCGATACCATACTGCGTTTAATCGCCGTCGAATCCAGCGCCTTTGAAGACATACAGTTCCATCAGACCACGACGGTATATGGTGTCAGCCGTATGCGCGCGATGGAAAGCATCGAAATTCCTGCTGCCGGTAAGGTTCATCTCGAACCCGGTGGAACACACCTGATGCTGATCAAACCAGTCAGTGCTATCCGCGCAGGTATGCAGATAGAGCTCACCTTTATTAGTTCTTCCCAGCAGAGAGTTTCAATTATCGCCGAGGTCGTTAAGGGCCATCCCGACGACCACCATCATCACTAGAGATAGAACCTGAAAACATGAGCAAGACTTTTACCGACAGGCTACTTGTGCTGCCGCAGTACCTGATCCCACAACACTTTTTATCGAGCCTGATGTATAAACTGACTCGATGCACACAACCGTTGATCAAGGACACCTTTATCAGACGTTTTATTGATCTGTACAAGGTGGATATGTCTCTCGCGGAGCAACCCGATCCGGCCGAGTACGATTGTTTTAATGCCTTCTTCACGCGCAGCCTGAAGCCAGAAGCGCGCCCCTTTGCAGATGATGAAAACTCACTCCTGTGTCCGGTTGACGGCGCAGTCAGTCAGGTCGGCCCGATCACGAATGGTCGTTTGATACAGGCCAAGGGTATGGACTACTCACTACTGGAACTGCTGGCGGCTGATACTGACATGGCTGCAGAATTCAGCGCTGGTGAGTTCTCAACCCTGTATCTCTCACCCAGGGATTATCACCGTATCCATATGCCCGTAGATGCCACTTTGCGAAAAATGATCTATGTGCCGGGAAAACTGTTCGGCGTAAACCAGCTCACCGCGCGTGTCGTAGATGGTCTGTTTGCGCGGAATGAACGTGTCATCGCCCTGTTCGATACTGAACTTGGCCCGATGGCGATGATCCTGGTCGGCGCGATCTTTGTCGGCAGCATGGAAACCGTCTGGGAAGGCATGATCACCCCCTGCAAGCAAAGCCAGATTCGAGTCTGGGACTATGCCGACAAAGACATCAGACTGAAACGCGGTGAAGAAATGGGACGATTTAATATGGGTTCTACCGTAATCATGCTATTTCCTGAAGACAGCATGCGCTGGGATGAGTCGATCCAGGCCGAAGCAGATATCCGGATGGGTCAGGTAATGGCGGTTAAGACTATCAACTAACAATATTCACAAGCGTCAGATCTTCATGTGTGTGGCGAAGCTGTAATTAACAATTACTTCCCGAATCTCAATCCAGAACAAACCTTCATATCTCGCACAAAAAAAAGCCGGACGCATTCCTGCATCCGGCTTTTTGTATAGAACTTGGGTTCTGCTTAGCTGAAGGCCGCCACGCATACCGCCATCAAACTACCCGGCATTAAGCCCAGCAGGACGACAACGGCACTATTGGCACTCATCACCATACAGGTCGCTGGCGCAGAGGTAATTCCATTACCTGTTTCATCTTCATCAAAGAACATCAGCTTGATGATGCGCAGATAATAGAAGGCACCAATCACAGAGAACAGTACGGCAGCAATGGCAAGTCCACTGTAACCCGCATCAATGACCTCTTTGAGCACAAACCACTTGGACCAGAATCCTGCGAAAGGCGGTACACCGGCCATGGAGAACATCAGGATCATCATCACCACAGCAAACCAGGGGCTGCGTTTAGCCAGTCCCTTGAAATCATCCAGGCGATCCGATTCAAAACCATTACGTCCGAGCAGGATGATCATGCCAAATCCGCCGATGGTCATAATTGCGTAAACAATCACGTAGAACAGTGACGCGGCGTATCCCGCATCGGTGCCAGCAACCAGACCGAGCAACATATAGCCCATATGCGAGATGGCAGAATAGGCCAGCATGCGTTTAATGTTGGTCTGTGAGATCGCAATGATATTACCCACGGCGATGGACAGAATCGACAGCATCAGCAACATTTGTTGCCAGTCACTTACCAGTTCCTGCAACCCGTCGGCAAGGATGCGCAGGGTCAGGGCCAGTGCCGCAATCTTGGGCGCACTACCAATAAACAAAGTGACCGGCGTTGGCGCACCGTGGTACACGTCTGGAACCCACATATGGAAAGGTACGGCGCCTAACTTGAAGCCAATACCAACAACCAGGAAGACAACACCAAACACCAGAAGTGCATTACCACCTTCCTGTGCCTGAATCGCGCTGGTGATCGCGGCAAGATCCAGATTACCGGTAATGCCGTAGATCATGGACATACCGTAGAGCAACATGCCGGAGGCAATGGCCCCCAGAACAAAGTATTTCATTGCTGCTTCACAGGCATCCTTCGAATCACGGTGCATGGCGATCATTGCATACAGCGACAGAGACATCAGTTCCAGCCCCAGATACAGGACCAGGAAGTGGTGTGCGGAAACCATGATCAGCATACCCAGGATCGCAAACAGACCGAGGACATAGTACTCACCCTGAATCTGTTCCCTGGCGCGTTGATATTCCAGTGAGTAGACGAAAGCCACCATACTCACGGCCAGAATCGCCACTTTCATAATCACACTCACCGCATCCGTCACATACACCCCATTGAATAGCAGGGTTGGACCATCGGTCTGCACCGCTAGCACGATAAACAGGGTGACGAGCAAGCTGATCTGGGCTAACCACCAGCTGATCATCGTCTGACCGGCAGGTTTGTAGACATCGGCGAGCAGTACTACACACGCCATGGTGAGCAGAAAGATTTCCGGCAGGGCTGGAGTCAGGTTCAACATTCTTTTAAGTCCGACATTAAGCTAATCATTACGGAATCAGCAGTTTGGTTTGAGATATATGTTCAACAAGATGCTGGACACTGGCTTCCATCATTTCGACGATAGGTGCCGGCCAGATACCGAACAACAACACAGGCAATGCAAGCAATGCGAGGATGATGAATTCACGATTATTCAGGTCTTTCAGTGCAGCGACCTTTTCATTGGCGATATCACCAAACATGACGCGCTTATACATCCATAAGGTGTATGCCGCGCCGAGAATCAAGGTAATCGAAGCCAGGAAGGCATACCAGAAGCTCGCCTTGTAACTACTGATGATGACCAGGAATTCACCGACAAAACCTGTTGTACCTGGCAGTCCGGCGTTGGCCATCGCAAACAGCATCATGAAAGCAGCGAATTTCGGCATGACGTTAACAACACCACCGTAGTCACCAATTTCACGACTGTGCATGCGGTCGTAAACAACACCGACGCAGAGGAACATCGCACCCGAGATAAAGCCATGAGAAATCATCTGAACCATGGCACCACTCATACCCATCGTCGCGCCATTCAATGAGCCGGTATTATCGTAAATCTGCCAGGCGATGAAGAAACCGAGTGTTACAAAGCCCATGTGTGAGATGGATGAATAGGCAATCAGCTTCTTCATATCCTGCTGCACCAGGGCAACAAAACCAATATACACAATTGCGATCAGAGAGAGACTAATCATCACCATATCAAGCGCGTGACTACCGTCAGGGGCAATCGGCAGACTAAAGCGAACAAAACCATAGCCACCGAGTTTCAACATAACGGCAGCCAGAATCACAGAACCACCGGTAGGCGCTTCCACGTGCGCATCGGGCAACCAGGTATGCACCGGCCACATCGGCACCTTCACAGCAAAGGCCAGGAAGAATGCGATAAAGATGAGTTTCTGTGCACCCAGCGTTAACGGCAGGTTATGCATATCGAGAATTGAGAAACTGCCACCGACTGAATAGAGATACAGCAGGGCAACAAGCATGAACACGGAACCAAGGAAGGTATAGAGGAAGAACTTGATAGTTGCATAGACACGTCTAGCACCACCCCATATACCAATAATCAGGAACATGGGTATCAACAGGGCTTCCCAGAAGACATAGAACAGAATTGCATCGAGTGCTGAGAAAACGCCGATCATCAAACCTTCAAGGATCAGGAAAGCCGCCATATACAGGTGAACGCGATCGGTTATGCATTCCCAGCCTGCCAGAATCACCAGCACTGTGATAAACGTGGTGAGCAGTATTAATGGCAAGGACAGTCCGTCGACACCCATAAAATAGTTAATCGAAAAGGATTCGATCCAGGGCACGTTTTCTACAAACTGCATGTCTGCAATCGAGGTATTAAACCCGGTATACAGGGGGATAGAAATCAGGAATGTCAGCAGTGCAATCAGCAATGCAGCCATACGACTGAATTGAGGATTATTCTGCCCCCCGGTCAGTATCACACCAATGCCACCCAGCACGGGGACCCACACCAGCAGACTCAAAATTGGCCAATCAGAAAGCATCAAGTTTCATCCAGAAAGTATTTATATTTAGTAGCGACTTTGTTTACAGGCGTTAATAAACAAAGTATCCCAACAGTCCCAGCAAACCAATAATCATCGCAAACGCATAGTGATACATATAACCACTTTGTACATGACGTACGACACCGGACACCATTCCTACGAAGCGAGCCGATCCATTTACCATCAGGCCATCGATCAATGTTGCATCACCAACACTCCACAAGAACTTGCCAATGCAGCGTGCACCACCAGCGAAGAATTTCTGGTTGAAGTTATCGAAGCCGTAATTATTTAACAGTATCTGATGTAGAAACTTGCCGTTTTTAGCGATCATTTCAGGAATGTCAGGACGTTTCAGATAGCAGAACCATGCGGTCACAACACCTGCCATCGCCAGGAAGAACGGTGGTTGCATCATTCCATGCAGCATGAAGCCGAACCAGCCGTGATAATCCTTACCAATTTCAGCCAGCACATCGTGATTAGGCATTACATATATCGCGTCACCAAAGTAATCGCCGAAGAGCATGGGACCAACGAAGATCGCGCCGGCGATTACCGATGGTATAGCCAGAGCAATCAGCGGCCCGGTGACGACTGGTGCAGTTTCGTGCAGATGTTCTTTGGTGTGATGGTCGATATTTTCCTTACCGTGGAACACCACGAAAAACATACGGAAGCTATACAGCGCGGTAATAAACACACCACTCATAACCGCAAAATAGGCAAAACCT
>JBFIID010000083.1:0-9251 GCA_041601415.1 Gammaproteobacteria bacterium | reverse complement strand
CACTACATCCGCGAAGGTGACTGTTATCAGGTTAACTATACACAGCGCTTTTCTGCTGACTGCGAGGGTGACAGCTGGACCGCCTATCGCCAATTACGAAACCTTAATCCTGCGCCATTTTCTGCTTATATGAAGATCCCTCAGGGGGCGATACTCAGTTCATCTCCCGAGCGTTTCCTGCAACTCGACAGGGGACGGGTAGAGAGCAAACCGATCAAGGGTACCAGGCCACGCTATGATGATCCCGTGCAGGATCTGGCCATGATTGATGAGTTACAGAACAGCGAAAAAGATCGTGCAGAGAATGTGATGATCGTGGATTTGTTACGCAATGATCTGGGTAAGTGTTGCACGCCCGGTAGTGTTCGGGTTCCCGGTTTATTCGAAATAGAAAGCTTTGCAACGGTGCATCATCTGGTGAGTACGGTCACAGGCCAGCTTGATCCCTCCCACAGCGCGGTGAGCCTGCTCAGGGCGAGCTTTCCCGGTGGTTCCATCACCGGTGCACCAAAACTGAGGGCGATGGAAATCATTGAGGAACTGGAAGTACACAAGCGAAGTATCTACTGTGGAAGTCTTGGTTATATTGGTTTTGATCAACAGATGGATACCAGTATCGCGATACGCACACTGGTTGTGAATAACGGGCAGATGCATTGCTGGGCTGGTGGCGGGATTGTTCGTGACTCTGACATGGCGGAGGAGTATCAGGAGAGTCTCGATAAGGCGAAGGCCATGCTTCAACTCTATAAACAGACCCGCAGTGATAGCTAATGTGGGTCATTAAGCTCGGCGGTAGTCTGGCTCGCTCAGTCGAGTTGAAACACTGGTTATCGGAGCTTCATGCCTGCAGGACAGATCAAATTGTTGTCGTCCCGGGTGGCGGCGAGTTTGCTGATCTGGTGCGCGACTATGCCGTCACGCACGAGCTATCGGATCAGTGCTGTCATCCCATGGCGCTCAGGGCGATGGAACAATACGGTCTGATGCTGTCTGATATTGCCCCAATCCTTACTCCGGTGCACAGCGTTCAGGGACTAATGCGTTGTCTCGCAAGTGATCGCATTCCCTTGTTCATGCCCGTAAGTCTGTTGGCCGGCAATCCTCAGGTTCCGACAAGTTGGACATTTACCTCAGACAGTATCGCGGCCTGGCTGGCCACTCAGATCGGAGCATCCGATCTGCTGCTGGTGAAATCCGTGCCGCCCGAAAATAACTCATCACAACTACAGGCATTGATGGCTGCCGGCATCGTTGATCCTGTTATCAAAGACTATATAAATGTTGACCTGCGTTGTTGGTGGGCAGGCCCGCTGGCCCACAGCCGACTTGGTGAATGGTTGCGCTGTCCATCAGAACGCGCTCCACACATCGCGAAAATCCAGCGTTAATGCGCAAATCCGACAGATCATTCGCAACTGAACAACCGGTATTGGTTCGTATGCCGAAAAAGACTGTGTCGCCGGGATATAAAATCAACTAAAGAAAGCTGTGCACGGGACGCTATTAAGTGAAATCAATAGTGTTATGGGTTCATCTCCTGATACACATAACGGCTTAGGGTCGGGCCAGGGACATTCTTAATAACGACGAATATCATGGTGGCGCCGTATGAAACTGTATGAAAAGTTATCATTAACTAATCAGATGCATCTTATGGCAGTGGTCTCTGTCGTCGGATTTACCGCGCTCGCCTTTCAATCCAGACTCACAACAGGGATTGTTCTCACCGCAATCATATTCAGTGTGGCGATGATTATTCTGAGCGTGACACTGGGGCGCTTCACGGCCGATCGAGCAACCAGAACCGCAGAGGCATTACATGCACTGGCGAGTGGTGATCTGAACAAGCGGCTCGCCATAGCCGGTCGAGATGAGTTCGCCTGGTTGTCCTATGAATATTCCTGCACACGTAAATCGTTCAGTGGCATGGTGAGTGATATTCTTGCCAATTCGACGCATTTAGCGACTGCTGCAGAGCATTTGTCGACAATTACTGAACAAAGCCGGAATGGTGTAAGTAAACAAAACCTTGAAACGGAACAGGTCGCAACGGCAATGAACGAGATGTCCTGTACCGTCCAGGAGGTTGCGCACAACGCTGAGAATGCCGCTACCGCCGCGCTAGAGGCGGATCAGGAAGCCAGGAACGGACACCGCGTTGTGAGTCACACCATCGAAACGATTAATAGTTTGGCGAGCGAAGTGGAGCACACCTCTACTGTCGTCACACGACTTAAAGAAGACTGTTCCAGCATTGGCTCAATTCTTGATGTGATCAGAGAGATCGCCGAACAGACAAATTTACTCGCACTGAACGCCGCTATAGAGGCCGCCAGGGCAGGAGAACAGGGCCGCGGCTTCGCCGTCGTTGCAGATGAAGTGCGCACCCTGGCCAGCCGCACACAGCAATCAACCCAGGAAATTCATAATATGATTGAGTGTCTGCAAAATGGTGCTAATCAGGCTGTTGCGGCTATGCAACAGGGTAGAAACAAGGCCGACGAAAGTGTTGAGCAGGCTGCGAAAGCGGGAGTATCACTGGAAAACATTACCCGCATGATCGACCAGATTAAGGATATGAACACGCAGATAGCATCCGCCGCCGGTCAGCAGAGTGTCACCGCCGAAGAGATCAACAGGAACATTGTTAATATCAGCGAGATTTCGGTTGAAACCTCTCAGGGAGCTAATCAGACCGCCGCAGCAAGTGATCAGTTAGCAGATCTCGCCTTGCAACTACAGGAACGAGTGAGCCGTTTCAAGTTGGCAGAATGATTTTCAACTCAGTCAAATGATTTGTGCAGGGTGTCACTGTCAGCAAACAGTGAGATCGCCATTTCAGCAGCGCCAGGCCCAAAGTCCAGGGCTATTCGGTGACATTGCAGCAGGTAATGCGTTTCGGTATACAGATCCTGCTTTTTAGGGTTTTCAACTCCGCCAGCAAATAGCGGGTCAGCATTAAGATTCTCAGCTGTCATTTTTCTGTCCATTTAAGTGATACTTCCTTTATTTAGCGTCGGCAGACTGCGTCTGGAATAAAGTGGGTTAGCATCGATCAGGAGTGGATCGATGCTAACCAATACGTGCCTGTGTGAAGATATGTCTGGCATGGAGGTCAATATCTCAGACAGGCGCGCCGCCAGTTAAAATACTATTAGAAACAATTAATAATGAGTCATTATTAATGTTCTTGGTAAAGATAGTGTTAGGCGCGATCCGTATATTATCGGAACCGTCTTCAGGTGCTTCTAACGTTGTGAAATCAAACAGGTCTTGTAACGTGGACTGTATTGAACGATCTGAGTAGAACTGAGTCGACTCGAACTGATTTGTGTCGAATGGGTCGTTAATTATTCCTGGCATATCCTTTACACATCCCTCATTCAGAAATGTCTGGCCGCTATGGAAACGATGAGATCCTCTTCCAATTCACGTTTATGTATAGCAGCACAATAGATAGTGGTCAAGGTGCTCAAGAAGCCCAAGATAGAGTGTTTCGGGGTTATGTTGTTGCTAACGTGAGAACAAGCTGTGGATAACAGGCTATAGACCCTGCGACCTGTGGATCAGCGATGAGTTGGACATTCTGTGGATAACTTGCGTTACTTTTTCATTGCCAGGCTTATGCCATCTGCTACGGGCAACATGACCAGATCGATCCTGTCATCGCTGAAGAGATGTTCATTGAGTTCCTGAATCGCCCTGGTTTCGTCATCCTGATCTTCTGTTTCCAGAACCTTTCCGGACCAGAGGACATTGTCTATGCAGATCAAGCCACCTTTGCGCACCAGTTGAAGACAGGCCTCATAATAGGCCAGATAGTTTTCCTTGTCGGCGTCGATAAAGGCGAAGTCGAAGGAGGACTGCTCTCCCATATCCAGTAGTTTTTTCAGGGTTTGCAGGGCAGGCGCAATCTGCAGATCTATCCTGTTACTGAGTCCGGCTCGTTGCCAGTATTTGCTGGCTATAGTCGTCCACTCCTCGCTAATATCACACGCAATTAATGCCCCATCTTCCGGTAAGGCCTGTGCAATACAGATGGAACTGTAGCCAGTGAACACACCAATCTCGATAGCCTTACGCGCATTGCACAGGCGTACCAGCATGCTAAGTAGTTGTCCCTGATCCGGAGCGATTTGCATGCGTGACAGGCTTTGCCGGGAGGTTTCTTCACGTAGCTCATTCAGGATCTCGGACTCATGAACAGAGTGCGAAAGTAGATAGCGATAAATTTCGTCATCAAGGTTAATGGTTTTGTGCTGACTCATAAGGTTAAACTCGGATGATGAAAAGCGCCCATATCATACAATTAAGTGATACACATATCTTTGCTGATGAGGCAGCAGAATTTGGTGGCGTAGATACCCAGCAAAGTCTGGCCAGGGTTATTGACCAGATAATCTCACTGGAAGCGCCTTTCGATGCAGTGATTGTGACCGGGGATCTGGTGCAGCAGGCCGTTCCCGCCGCTTATCAACGATTGTTGACTCATTTAGAACGGTTTTCCGTGCCTGTTTACTGCATTGCCGGTAATCATGATGAGCCTGAAATGCTTCAGCAATGCCTGAATACTGACACAGACAGGTACGTTGCAGAGTGTCTGTTGGGGGGCTGGAGAATCATCTTTCTTAATAGCCATTTACCGGGCACCCATGCGGGACATCTCGCCGAGTCTGAATTGTCACGGCTGCGAACGGCCCTTGAGACTCAGGACTCTTCACCCGTGCTGATTTGTCTGCATCATCACCCGGTATCCATCGGTAGTCCCTGGATGGATGCTATGGCACTGCAAAACCCTCAGGACTTATTCGACATTACGGATCAGCACGCACAGGTAAGGGCGATTGTCTGGGGCCATATACATCAGGAATTCGCCAGTCAGCGTAAAGGCGTTTATCTATTTGGCTGTCCATCAAGCTGCGCACAATTTCAACCGGGTGCGACAGCCTATGCGCGAGATACACTGGGACCGGGCTATAGACGATTAAGACTCGATGAGAGCGGGCATGTATCGACTGAAATAATCCGGCTGGAGCAGGGCTAATGGCTTACACAACCACGAATTTCGAGACAATGTTGCTGATCCTCTTCGCTATTGTGGCGGTGATTATCTTAATACGTAGTTTCAGGCCGGATACGGATCCGAGGAATAGCAGGGAAGTAGCGCAAAGGGGGACTTCCCGTTGGCAGAGTCATACGCCCGATCCTGTCAAGCGATCGGGTCGTAGGAAAAAGTCCCGGGCAATGAGGATAGCAATCGTATTTATTGTCATTGCCATTTTTTCCCTGCAGGCGGTTAAGGAGTATTTCGAGCAGGCACAGAAAGTTCAGCAGGTAAACGGACAAACCGGAGAGAAGATCAAACCGCCAGTGGAAGAATCCGGGCCGTTGCATAAGTCCGTTGATTCGGGACGCAAGGCAATACCCGCGCCCACTACACAGATGGAATCCCCCCTGGAGTTCAAACCCGGACTGGTCAATTTATCTCTCACTCGTGTGTTTCATCCTGTCAGGCAAAAGATTGCGGCAATCAGCACCCCTGGCTCCGATCGTCTGAGTGAGGACAGGCCCAGGGGCATAGAGAAAGAACCGAACTACCTGACACGACCATTATATGGCCAGTTCGCTTTTGGCCCTGGGGGGCAGAGCGTATTCAATTTTGCCTTCGATAAAGTCAATGAGGAACACCCCGTGTTGTACCTCGATCGAAATCGGAACGGTGATCTAAGTGATGATGGGCCACCACTTGAAAACCAGGGCAATGGGCGATTTGCAACTGCAATCTCGATCCCCTATGCGCTGATCAATCCTGATTTACACGAATTGGGTGATTACAGCTTCTGGTTCTTTACCAATCGTGGCTTATGGCCCAAAAAACGTGCTTCGCATTACAGCCGCCTGCAATTTACAACCGAGTTAAAGCTGGGTGAAAAATGGTTCCATGTCTGGCTGGCGGAGCGCGGGTATAACGATGCAGATTTTACCAATGATGGTGTTTACATCGATCTTAATCAGGATGACAAAATAGACAGCGCGTCGGAACACGTCCCGATCGGGGAGCCTGTTTATATAGATGGAAACAAGTATATATTCATAATAAACAATCAGTAATGTTAAATAGCTAAAGTAAATTAATGCTATTTCACATGGGTCACCTGATCCCGTAGGTAAATCGGCAGGGCCTGTTCGGCGGGCACGGTACGTCCCGCTAGCACCTCAACCACAGCAAGCTTTGCGATGGCCGATGCGCGGGGATACAGGGCAGGCTGAATACCGATGATCCTGTCTCCCAGAGCCTGCTGCAAAATCTCCGCGTAGCTTGCCCAGCCAGTTCCTGCACCAAACCATTTATTGCTGTCTTCAGGAAGGCAGGCCTGTTGAGGGGGACAAACGCGTTCCGCATCGACCAGACGCATCAGGTCATTTTCATTACGTGAATAGCAGGCGGTGTAGATTTCGTTCATTCGCGCATCAATCGCAACGTGTATATTGTCGACTTCATTTTGATCGCTGCTGTCCTGTGCCATCGCGGCGAGTGTGGAAATGCCAACCACAGGTAAGCCGGTTCCGAGCGATAGTCCCTGGATGACACCGGTAGCAATTCTTATCCCGGTAAACGCACCAGGACCGCGTCCGAAGGCCAGCGCATCAAGCTGCGGCATTTCCAGTGAAGTCTGCGTTAGCAGGCCTTCGATCATCGGTAGAATCAGTTCGGCATGCTGGCGCGGCGCAATACGATAGTCTTCAATGATTTCACCATCGAGGTAAATCGCGGCAGAGCAGGCTTCGGTTGAGGTATCGATACAAAGTAGTTTCACAAATCACCGTTTTTTATAAAGTTATGGTTATAATGTCGCCGCATGTTTAGACCCCTCGAATTATTTATCGGACTCCGTTACACGCGCGCCAGGCGACGTAACCACTTTATTTCATTTATATCCCTAACCTCAATGATTGGTGTTGCTTTAGGTGTCGCCGCGTTGATCACCGTGCTCTCCGTGATGAATGGTTTTCAGAAGGAGCTGCGTGAGCGGATTCTGGGCATGGCCTCGCATGCCACAATCGTTGAACGTGGTCGTAACATGGAAGACTGGACAGAAATTCGAGAGCGGGCTCTGCAACATCCAAGAATAGAAGGGGCAGCACCGTTTGTACGTGCCCAGGCGATGCTGACTCGCGATAAGAAGGTTAAAGGCGCACTGGTGCGCGGAGTGTTACCTGAATTTGAAGACAGTGTTTCTATTGTCGGCGAACGTATGGTCGAAGGTCGTCTGCTCGATCTGGAGGCAGGTGCCTTCCGGGTTGTGCTCGGAAAGGAACTCGCTGCTTCTCTGCGTGTTGAGGTGGGAGACAAGGTCACTCTGGTTGCACCCCAGCCGAGTGTTACACCGGCGGGCATATTACCCAGATTGAAACGTTTTACGGTGTCCGGCATTTATCAAATTGGTATGCAGGAATACGATGGGGGGCTGGCCCTGATACATATGCAGGATGCGATGACCCTGTTCAGGCAGAATGACGGCGTAACAGGTCTGCGCCTGAAAATGGATGACATGTTTGACGCGCCACGCATCAGCCGCGAATTGATTCGTCAGTTGCCGGGTGTTTATGGAGTGATTGACTGGACCCAGTATCATGCGAATTTTTTCCGCGCCCTGAAGACCGAGAAAATCGTTATGCTGGTTATCCTGACCCTGATTGTTGCGGTGGCTGCCTTCAATATCGTTTCCACGCTGGTGATGGTGGTGACGGACAAACAGGCGGATATCGCTATTCTTCGAACTCTGGGGCTGTCGCCGCGTAGCGTGATGGCCGTATTCATGGTTCAGGGTACGCTGATTGGCCTGATAGGAACCCTGCTGGGGCTGCTCTCCGGGGTCTGGCTGGCCTCAAACGTAGAGAATATCGTTCCCGCCATTGAAGAGTTCTTTCATACAAAATTCCTGTCTGAAGATGTTTACTACATTACCGAACTGAGTGCGGACATCTGGCCTTCCGATGTCATTACCATCAGCGTGGTGTCATTTATGTTGTGCGTTCTGGGAACGCTGTATCCGGCCTGGCAGGCCTCACGTACCCAGCCAGCAGAGGCGCTACGCTATGAGTGATGCACCTGTTCTCGCCAGTCAGAATCTGGGTAAGACCTTTGCCGAGGGAGACCTGGCGGTTGAAGTCCTGAAGGGCGTTAATCTGGAGGTTCATGCCGGCGAATCGCTGGCAATCGTCGGTGCTTCGGGTTCTGGCAAAAGTACCCTGCTTCATCTGTTAGGAGGTCTTGATACACCTAGCACGGGTGAAGTGCAGGTGACCGGCAGAGTGATGAGCCAGATGAAAGAGGCTGAGCGTGGTTTACTACGCAACCAGACCATGGGCTTTGTGTATCAATTTCATCACCTGTTACCTGAATTTACGGCACTCGAAAATGTCGCTATGCCGTTACTGATTGGGGGACAGACAGTGAGCGCTGCTAGCGAGCGTGCAGCGGCACTTCTCGATAAAGTCGGGCTAGGACATCGTCTGGGCCATAAACCGGGTGAATTGTCAGGCGGTGAGCGTCAGCGTGCGGCCATTGCTCGTGCCCTGGTAACCGAACCACGTTGTGTATTGGCGGATGAGCCGACCGGCAATCTGGATACACATACGGCGGCTCAGGTGTTTGAGCTATTGATGGAGCTAAATCAGAGTAAGCAGTCGACACTTATTGTCGTGACCCATGACCGCGAACTGGCAAGCCGAATGAATCGGGTCTTGAGCATGGTGGATGGTTGTCTGCAGCAGGGCAGCGACTGAAAGTCGACAACAACTATAGCCGTGATGACGACTGATGTGCAAAGCGGGGATAGATGGCTCTAAAAATTGATACCAAGCATGCCCATCGCTCGTCTGAGCTGGCTGCTGGTTTTTTCCATGGTGATGATGGCCTGTTCAAACTCTCCCTGGCTGGCCAGTACCTCGGCCTCTTCACGGGTATCTACGGCTTGCTTTAGATAACTAATCACCAACGATGTCGTTTTGCTCTCTTCTTTCTGTGCCAGAAGTTTATCAATCAGGGATTTATTGCCCTCATAGCGCTGAAGTTCGTAGAGATATTCATGCTCGGGTGTCTCAAAGTTCAGGCTATAGACCAGAGTGGCCTCCTTGTAACTGCCGTTAACCGCGCTAATGACCAGCTGATAGGCTCGGTTCAACTCTGCATTGGCGGCGACATAATCGTCTTTTTGCCTGGCTGTATCAGCCTTGCTTAACAT
>JBFIID010000082.1:0-9375 GCA_041601415.1 Gammaproteobacteria bacterium | reverse complement strand
TTCAACGGTATACAACTCAGAGGGGGTAATCGGTGCTGTGGCCGCTACGGCATCTGGAGTCGCTTCGGCGGCAGCGGCAATCTGCACGCCACTGACAAACAGCAACCGATCAAACGTTTTATCCAATGCTTTACTGGTGAAGTTACTCATCCAGATCTGTTCATCAAATTGCACCATTGTACCTTTGGGAAGTTTGTTGCTGGGGCCGGCAATCCAGAAAGACTGTCCATTTTCTTCCACCTGCATATAGGTGTACCCACCGGCGCTTACCGAATCCGTAATTACACCCTGGTGACTTGCGGCGATACTCATTGGGGCGGCGCATACCAGCAACGCCAGCATCACCCATTTGATTAATGCCTTATGCATTGATATTTCCTCCATCATCTATAGTTTTCATTTGTCCTGGCAGCGAGCCAACACAGTTGGTTTCAAAGAAGCAGCTCAATTATTGGCCATCATATCTACTACGCTGTCAGCCAGGTCCTTACCTCGGCTGAAATTCTCAATCCCTATGCTGTGTCGGGATAGAAGTTCCAGCACCTGTATCTGGAAGGCATCGGCATTTTCGGCATCAAATTCGATGACAACACGTCTGTCACCCGATGTGCCCAAATGGACGTTCACAACACCATTAAGTTCAGTTAGCCACGTTGCTAATTCAGTCACTGGTGGCGCACTCAGCGTCAAGGTCAGGTACTGCAGGCGTTCAACCAGCTCATCGAGTGATGCATGGCGCACGAGTTTACCCTTATCCAGCAGCACGATACTCTGACATAGATCCTGTATTTCGTCTAAATTGTGCGAACTGATGATGATCGTGCGATGCTGGCCCTGTGCCCTTATCAGACCATGTATTTCGCGCGTGGCAACCGGATCGAGACCCGCAGTGGGTTCATCGAGCAGCACCAGCTCCGGCTCTCCGAGCAGGGCCTGGGCAATCGCGGCGCGTTTGAACAGACCGTGACTGAGTTGTTCCGGTGCCCTGCCAGCCACCCCGGTAAGCCCTGTCGCGTCAAGAACCCGTTCGACATCCTGTTCGGCCTGTTTCCTGTTCATGCCCTGCAAGCGCGCCAGAAAAACAAACTGGCGGCGTACAGAGACACTTTTTCTAAGCGGTGCATCCTGTGGCAGGATGGAAAAACGACCGCAGAGTCCGGGATCACCCGGCGGCAGATCAAAAACCTTCACCGAACCCGAATCGGGTCGTAGATAACCGGCGAGTAGAGAATAGAGTGTTGTTTTGCCCGCCCCATTCGGGCCCACCAGACCGATCGTCCCCCCCGCATTGATGCTGAGATCCAGCCCATCCAGTGCCGTCACCCCGGCGTAATGCTTACTAAGCGCGGAGATTTCAATCATCACCATTACAGACTCCGTCGGCTAAATAACAGCCAGGCTAGACTGCCATAGCTCAGGACGTAAATCGGCAATAACCCGAGACCGAGGAGCTCCATTCCCGGTTCAGGATTCACCAGTAATCCCGCCACATGCCCCGGTAGCAGATAATCCAGAACGGTGAGTTCCGGCCATTGCGATTTCAAAATGAACGAACCCGTTTTGACCAGCACCACCAGCATGAAGGCACTGAACAGGGTCGCGCCGGCGGATTTAAATCGGGCCGACAGCAGGGTCATCAGGCTGAGTAAGGTCAAAATGTACAGCAACAGGATAAGGTTGATGTGCAGTGCATAGGCGATAATTTCCGCTGTCTCATGGTTATCGGTCTGCAGTGCTATCCAGGTACTGAGAATGCCAGCGATCAGGGTCGCCAGTCCGGTCAACAGGAAGGGTGTCAGCATTCTGCCGAAAAAGATCTCGGTCCGTGTACAGCGACTGAGTAGAAAACGAAAATAACCTCTACCGGCATCCCCCGCGAGCTGGTTACAGCCCGCCAGCATGCAGAACCCCGGCAGAACAAACAGGGCAACCAGATAGAACGCCGAGAGTGTTGGCGGATGATTCCTGAAGAGGCTCATCGCCATTTCGGGACTAAACATCCACCCCGCCATCGTCAGACCGGCCGGCTGCTGTAACCAGGCCGCAGCCCCGGCCGCGAGCTTATTCAGAATCAGATACCAGAACAGCGCATAGGGAATCAGAAAGAACAGACCTTTGCGCCCACTGAGGGAGTGCCATAGATCATTCTGACAGAGGATTAATACACGCCGCAGGCTAAAACTGCCTGTACTCGTCACGATGGGGAGTTTCTCCGTTGACTGTTTGTGGACAGGCGTGACTATACAGAAGAACCTTCGTGGCTAGCCACACAAATCAGGCTCACACGAAGGATTCAGAACCCGGGGCTACCTCAGGGTCTGCTGCAGATAATCAGTGAAACGTTGCCATGAGTCCCTGTCCGCCTTCTCTCTGTAGCGATCCGAGCCAAACACGGTGAACGCATGGGGTGCGCCCCCATAGGTGATCATCTCATGTGCCACCCCACTGTTTTCAAGTTCAGCAGCGAGACTGGCAAAGTCCTGCATGCTGATATTTTTGTCCGCCGTGCCATGCATGATCAGCAGTGTTCCCTGCGTATTCGAATAGTTCTGTCCTGCGGGTGTCGCAAGACCACCATGGAAGGTCGCAAAGCCTTTCAGCCTATCCCCTGATCGAGCCAGCTCCAGAACCGCCGCACCACCAAAGCAATACCCCATCGCCACCGCATTGGAGGGATCTGCCCCACTGCTTTTCGCCGCTGACAGTGCCGCACGTAACAGGGATCGCATTTTTCCACGATCCTGATACAACTCACCCGTATGCTGTCGTTTATCTGTGACCTCGGTTGGCCTGATGCCCTTGCCAAACAGATCGGCGGCGAATACAGCGTAACCAAGCCCGGCCAGCATATCTGCCCGTTTTACCTCGTATTCAGTGAGACCGTCCCAGTCATGTACCAGCAACACCAGTGGGGCATCGTCTGCAGGACTGATGTAATAACCTTCATAGGCTTTGCCATCATTCTCGTAGTTGACGAACGCCCCGCCCGCCTGCACGGAAAATGAAAGCATTAAAGCAACACAACACATAATCCACTGTTTCATCTAACCTCCCCATCTGCCGTTCATTCGGAAGGTAATTATGGCCTGTCATTCTAAAAATAAAAGCAGGGTACGAACTTGAATCTTCAGGAATGAGTGATATTCTTTGAAAATATAAAGTTACATCATTTATCTCATGCATAAACTAAGGAGCTGAAACATCCGTTTCAGGAGGTAACCATGGGTATTAGTGAAAAGTGTTTATCGCTCGCGGCTATGTTGCTTTATTTGAATACAGCCGCAGCTACCGAACCCAGCTGTTCTGAACAAACCCCGGAGAACTGCCTCAACGGTGTTGGCCCTGCCGTCAGTAGCCTTGATAGCATGCGCATCAGCGGGATCAGAAACACTGAACAGGTTCGTCAGGAAGTCGGAGAAGAGACAAACCTGGCCAGGCATTTCCCGTCCAGAGCAGCAAGTGGCTTGGCAGCCGGTGATAATTACGCCGGCTGGGGCACCTGGCTCAGCTATAACCGTTCACAATTCGAAAGTAATGCGCCACTGAGTGGTGCGATCCTGACGACCGCCTCATATGCCACCACACAGAACAGCGTCATGGTCGGTGCGGATAGATTTTTCGCGGATCGTATTCTGATTGGTGTATCGGTGGGTTATGAAGACACGGATACGAATACCGCTTTCAACGGCGGTAGTTTTGATACCCACGGCGCGATGATCGCGCCATACGCGGGCTACCTGATCAATGACATACTCAGTGTCGATCTACTTGCCGGTTACGCCGCCCTGCAGTATGACAGCCGTCGCCTGGACACCACTGATGCCTCCATTATTAGCGGAGACTTTGCATCACACCGGGTCTTTTTCGCCAGTAATCTGAATGCCCTGTTCACGCCCGGGCAATGGGTTATCGGAGCACGTCTCGGATACCTGTATAGCCGCGAAGAACAGGACAACTATGTTGAGACGGGCGGCGCGGGCGATGCCCGCCGTGTCGGTGATCGGCATCTGGATCTTTCGCAGCTCACCATCGGTGCAGACATGGCGTATCGCTTCGGCCATCTTGAACCCTATCTGAGTGCAACCTACAACAACGATCTCGGCAGGGATGACGGTAACAGTGCCGGTGGCTTACCCGGCGAGGTGGGCAGAATACAGCCCGCTGATGATGATGAGTTTCTTCTCGGCTTCGGTTTTCGTTATTTCGGTACGCAGGGCGTCTCCGGTAACCTGGAATGGAACAGAAGCACCGGCAGAGATTCATTTAATGCCAATTCATTACTGCTGACACTAAGACTGGAGCTTTAGCCTCCAGGAAAACAGCAATTATGCGCTCATCCCTGCTGTAATACCTGCCAGTTGACTTCACACTCACCGGCTTGCGTTGCGACGAAGGCGGAATCACCCGTGATTGTGAGCGACAAATCCATGGTTCGTTCTACCAGCCTTGCCATAGCCTGCATTTCCGGCCACTGAAACTGAAAAAAAGCGGCAGGCAAAGCACTGAATTTTTCCTGCCCCTGTTTCCACCACACAGTCGCTTTATTGTTAAAGCAGTAAACCCTGACTGTTGAGGCAATGCGCGTTGCCTTTTTGATGCGGTCAAGCGCAGGCTCACCCACATCGATCCATAAGGAAATCCTGTCATCCAGTGTATGCGCCCAGATGTCGGGTTCATCGGCGCTACTTAAGCCTTTACTGAAGCTAAGCTCCGGCTCTGCGTTTATGCAATACGCCAACACCCGAACCATCATTCGTTCCAGCGTTTCTGAGGGATGTTGCGCCACGGTTAAATTAAGCGTGTCGTAGTAATCCCTGTTTAGATCCGAGAGGTCTATACGTAATTTATAGATAGTCGGTTTAAGTGCCACTCTAGAGTCCTTATTTATTTTTTCGTTATAGTTTTTTCAGAAAACGTAGAACAGCTAATCCGACTTATCCTTGATGACTGACTCAAACGCAGGCAACAGCGGCTCCGCCAGACGATAACTTTTGGCTTCACCATCCAGTGGTGATCGAAAAGCCAAATAGCAGGAAGCAAGGCAAAGATTCCGCCCGTTCTTATCAGACTCATGTCCATACAAGCGATCACCCACAATGGGGAAACCAGCCTCTGCCAGATGCCGTCTAATCTGGTGTTTTCGACCCGTTTCAATTGACACCTCGACCAGTGATTGACTGCTTGCTGAATCGAACTGCAGACCAAGCACATGACTCACTGCCGAGCGTTGTTCAATCTCTGCGTTGATCGTCATGGCCTCCTCAAAATGGCCATGCACAATCGCGCGGTATTTTTTTTCAATCTCTCTAAGCTGAAAGAGTTTTGCAAAAGCGGCTGCGATTTTCTTCTGATGCGCGATAATCATGAGCCCTGTCGCAGCTCGATCAAGCCTGTGCACGATAAAGGCCGGACGTTGTGGACTCAGGTTCTTTTCGACCCAACGATTTATCGTACAGTGATCTCCCCACCTTGAACCCTGGCTTAACATCCCACTGGGTTTATTCCAGACACTGTAGGCCTGCTCGTCGGCGATCAGCTGTGCCGGTTCGGGTATCTGCCCCAGTACCTCTTCATCATAATAGAGATGTAGTTCATCACCCGTCTTTAACGCCTTATCGGCTCGCCTGATACGCTGGGTATGCTGTTGCCTGCTTATCCAGACTGCCCCTTTGAGCATTGTCTGCTTGAGCGTCTGCTTACTTAAGCCGCTCGCCGCGGCAAGGATACTTACGACCTTAGCATCAGGATCGTCTACCTCAATGTGTTGTTCAATTTTCATTTTTTACGGGCGTTATAAACAGCTCGGGGAATTAAAGCATTATTCGTCTGGTCTTATAACACGTACTTACACCGCTCGGGTAAATCACTGACAATTATGGATTCGCCTGTTATACACTCCGGGCTGTGTCAATAAATGCTACAGATAACACCCGGTTCAGCTACCCGGGTTTACAGAGATGATGTGGCGTTAGCTTTTGGACAAACCCATTCAGGGATATCAAAAACATGAGCAATGAAGATAAAAAACTGGGTCGTACTTTTATTCGCAACCTGATCATAGCGAAAGTGGTTATTATTGTGGGTGTCGGTGTACTGGTTTACGTGTTGCTCTAACTGACCGGGCCGGATTCAGATTCGTCGCATTCTGGCGTTGAATCTGAATCCGGAATAAAACAACAGTGCTTTTCTATTTACCCAGTTCCTTAACCATCATTCTCACCGCACGGCCTATCATCCCCTTGTTCTCTGGATGCTCCTGAATACTGGCCAGATTCACCGGGTTGTGATCGCCAACAACAATGGCACCGATCATCCCCATTGAGACATGCGGATTACATTTATACAGATAGGCACCCGGCACCTCGAAGGTGTGCGAATACGTCTCACCCATTTTTGACTGCCAGCCTGTCGCACCATCGGGCAACATGCCTTCAATTGAGGCCGTGTCATGGCCCGCCATATTTGTCCATGTCACCGTATCACCCGGTTGCACAAACACCACCATGGGTGAAAATTTCGTGACCTGAGTTACAATCGTATGTGTTTTATTTGGCTTGCCTGCTGAGGTTGCCGGTGCTGCGCCTGTATCAGCGGCCGCCACTATCAATGGAGCAGCAACGACGAGCTTCTGTGGCGTTTCAGTTGGCTGTATCTGTTGTACGACAGAGGCCTTTGCCGCAGCCGAAGCGGGGATCTCGGTATTCGCCTGTTCGTCGGCACAGGCCGCAACAGACGCAAGTAAAATACTGCTGGCAATTAGTTCGATTCTCATTATTTTTCCCTTCCGGTTGTGTGTCAGGCGTTCAGATTAGGTCGAGAAAACTGAACACAGGCTGAATCCGTCGGAAGGTCGGCCGAGCTTTCTTATTTTTGTGATTCAGTCGTCTAGCTGACTACGCCTCCTCAATCACCTCAACACCTTTCCAGAAAGCGATATGGTCTTTGATCGCTTTCGCCGCAGCATAGGGTTCAGGGTAAAACCAGGCGGCATCCTGATTCATGGTACCGTCTATATCGAGATGATAATAGCTGGCTTCTCCCTTCCATCCGCAATGAGTATGCGTCGGGCTTGGCCTGAGATACTGCATGTTGACCGCCGTCATGGGAAAATAGGCATTACCTTCGACCATTACACAATCATCACTGCGAGCCAGTTCAGTGTTTTTCCACAATGCCTTCTTCATACGCTCATTCTCCGTAGATGGTCACCGTCACATTTCGTTGATGAGGATGAAGCCGATGCTCCCAGAGATAAAGTCCCTGCCATGTGCCAAACAGACAGCGCCCGTTGCTGACCGGCACGGTAATATCTGACTGGGTCAGAATACTGCGAACATGGGCCGGCATATCGTCCGGACCCTCTGCGGTATGCACAAAGCTTCGGTTTCCGTCTGGCACCAGTGCTGACATAAATGTTTCCAGATCCACTCTCACATCAGGATCGGCGTTCTCACATAACATCAGGGATGCGCTGGTATGCTGCACAAAGACATTGCATAAACCCGTGTTAATACCCGATGCCTGAACGATCTCATTTATCGCTCGACTGAGTTCATGGGTACCACGTCCATGCGTTTTAATCACGATTGTCTGTTGAGAAATCATGCGGCTGATTGCAATTTGAAGAGTGTTTGAATATCACCAACAACCTGGCCACGATCATCCAGTATTTCCGGTCTTGCGAACTCTTCCAGTGGTGTTTGTGCCAGATCCCCGATCAGCCCCAGTTGTCGCAACACCTCAATCGTAACGACGGCACGCGCACGCTGACCACCATCTGCAATTTTGATCGCAATACCCCATGAGTTCGAACGGATACCGAGTGCATGCACAGCCTCTGCCCCAACTTTGCTTAACCACTGCCTGGCACCCACATGCGTCAACAGAAGATCGATTCGGCGCAAACCGGAGATCATCTCCGGGTGCTCTGTCATTACGCGATAGATTCGCTGATGGGCATCAGCATAGTGAGGATCTTGATCCTCACTGACCAGACGCATATAGGCGTTTGCCAGAGACTTTAATGGCAGTCGGAAATTGGGTGCCCCACAACCATCGACACCGGTATCGATTTGATGCGCTTCGAGTCCGCTAAACCGGGCCACTGCCTGCAGAATTTCACCTTGTAGAGGATGCCCCGGTTGCAGGTAGTCACCTGCCGACACATCATTTAATTTGCACCAGGCAAGCATACCTGCATGCTTGCCTGAGCAGTTGTGGTGTAAGGGCGTATAGATATCTTCGTAGTTTGGATTTCTTCCCAGCGCATCGAAATACATTGGAACATGTGTACCACACTTGAGTTCACTGCGTTGACAGCCCGCTTTTTCGAGTAAGCCACGTACGGCCAGCAAATGGCGTGGCTCACCAGAATGACTCCCACAGGTAATGGCCATCTCGGCATCACTGAGCTTCAGCTCTGCGAGTTGAGGGTGCGCAAACAGTGGCAATGCCTGAAAGGGTTTTGCACAGGAACGAATGAATACCCGGCAATCAGGATCACCTACAGAGGCAATAAGCTTTTCCTGATTATCCAGCACGACAATGCTGCCATAATGGATACTCTCGGTATGACCCGAACGCGTCACCCGAACCAGTGGCTGATGTGCAAAAAGTTCAGTCACCAGCTTGCTTAAGTGCCTGTTTCAGATTCAGGATATGGCGCGCATTCGTGCCAAAATCAGCCCGTCCTGTTCTCGATTCGGAATGCATATTGAGAACGCTCTGGCCATCCTCCTTAACCGCTATTGTGATTAGCAGGTCATCCTTGAACTTCATTTTTTCAGTCGTAATCACGACATGCAGCTCGGAGCCTTCAGATTTCATGGCAACGAGTTCCCAGCCCAGTTCAAGGACGGCAGCTTTGACATTGTTTGACACTTGACCCGGGGTTAACTGAAAACGAAGCGGTTTTAATTCCGGGAAAGGACTGTCGTCAGCGGTTTGGGCGACATGTGTAGACAGATAGGTTTGCAATCGAATGATGGTGCCCGGCGGATCATTCAGGGGCAATTGATTCTTCCAGATCACATAACCCGATGTGAGTGTGGCAACTACCACCGCCAGAAGAAAAAGGCCGATAAGATAGGAAACCAGCGTGAACATTTTCATACCTGTTAGCTATGCCCCCCCAGACATCTTATGTGGAGCATAACACGGACCCTGGCGTTATCGGCAAGCACATTGGCTGGATCGCATCCCGAAAGTCCGACTCTAATAGATCATGCGTATAGCAATCAGTGCGAGCACCGCAGCAAAGCAACGTTTCAGAATCTTGACCGGCAGATTATGCGCCAGCCATGCACCTAAAGGCGCGCACAGGGTACTGGTAATAATCACCGAGAGGATTGCCGGCCAGTAGAGATACCCCGTCGC
>JBFIID010000081.1:0-9497 GCA_041601415.1 Gammaproteobacteria bacterium | reverse complement strand
TCATCACCAATTTCCGGTACTTCGATGGTGAACAGTTCGATCAACAACTCCACCGCTGTACGGCTCATAAAAATCTGTGGGCCACGTTTTTCGTTGCGTACATCGGCCAGGTAACCGCGCAGTCTGTCACCGGGGCGTACGACTTCACGTGGAATCATATCTTCCCGTGCGATCAGAGCCTCGGCGTTGCCACCCAGATCGAGAATCACGCTACCGCGCTCGACCCGCTTGACCACACCACTGATCAACTCGCCCTTGCGATCCTGATAGGCTTCAACGACCTTGGCACGTTCGGCTTCTCGCACCTTCTGTACGATCACCTGTTTCGCAGTCTGGGCCGCAATTCGGCCAAAATCGACAGACTCCAGCGGTTCTTCAATAAAATCGCCTGCCTCAATCTCGGGCATACTCTGTTGTGCTTCTTCCAGCGAGATCTGACGATCCGGGAACTCAATCACGACTACTTCGGTGTCTTCGTCCTCCGGAATAGCATTTTCATCGATCACTTCCCAGCGTCGAAAGGTGTCATAGGCACCGGTTTGACGATTGATTGAAACCCGAACATCAACTTCTTCCTGAAAGCGTTTCTTGGTTGCACTCGCAAGCGCTGCTTCCAACGCATCGAAGATAATTTCCTTGGAAACACCTTTTTCGTTGGAGACCACATCAACAACCGTCAAAATTTCTTTATTCATGTCCAAGTCTCTCGCAGTAAAATTAACGTTAAGGTTACGCCTGCATAATGCTATCAGGGAACCAGGCGACCCTTCTCAATTATATCGAAAGGAAGCTGGTGACTTTCGCCACTATCACTCAGCACTATCCCTTCTTCGGTGACCTCAACCAGTTCACCTTTAAATTTGCGTCTTCCATCCAGCGCCCGACCAAGCTGGATGCGCACTGTCTGTCCGATCTGGGCGGCATACTGTTCTGCTGTGAACAGTGGCCGGTCGAGCCCGGGTGATGACACTTCCAGCGTGTAGGCACCACGAATCGGATCTTCTACATCCAGCACAGCGCTAACCTGATGGCTCACCTTCGCGCAGTCATCGACCAGAATTCCCTGCTCGGCATCTATATATATACGCAAAACAGACTGTTTGCCTGCAGGTAGATACTCGATCCCAACCAGTTCATAACCAAGACCATTAATTGACGGCCCCAGCAATTCGGTCAGTTTGCTTTCCTGTGCTCCCATCTAAAAACCCTGTAAACAAAAAATGGGCTCATGGCCCACTTGTATCATTACTCAAATTCGAATGTGCCGGTTTACGAGCACAAAAAAGCCCCGAACCCGGGGCCTTCTTTATTTGGTAGCGGGGGCAGGATTTGAACCTGCGACCTTCGGGTTATGAGCCCGACGAGCTGCCAGACTGCTCCACCCCGCATCAATCAGGAGCCGAATACTACAGAGCGAGATGATATTTATCAAGCCCTGTTCCGAGAAAACGGCATCTTTTTTGGTCATCGGAAGTTCTGTTTACTCCATATCGTCCGGCACGATGTGCAAACAAGGTGTTTCAACTTTTGCAAGGGGCGGGCGCTGCAATTGTTGATATAAATTCTGCTGTGCGAGTTCCTGCGTCAGGAAGTCTATGCGGTTGGTTCTGATGCTGTCCCGAATCGACTCGGCAAGCATCTGCCCAACGGAGATATCACAACCCGTTTGCAGAAACTGCTGATGATAGTTGAGGGTGATTTTCGCCCAGACCCGGTGATCCATCTGACAGATAAATTCATCAGTAAAGGCCTGTTGGGCACTTTCCATGCACTCTTCGATTAACCCGGCACAGTCGCCAAGTTCCGGGCAGCTGAGCGACATATAGGCGCGTGTTTGTAATATCAGTTCTTCGACCGACATGCTCCACCTCCAGAACCAGAGTCTACCCTGAAGCTTAGCAGCCCTCTCGCGAGTCGCAATGTGCCCCGGTTTCAGTCAGCCCCCAGAGGCTGCCATTGATATATCTGCAAATTAATCACACCTCGATGATCAAAGATCACACCCTCTGCCTCCAGCAATGTTTTCTGCGCCGATTCACAGCCCGTTTCTGCACGATCACTGATACGCCCTTTGGCATTGACCACACGTTGCCATGGAACATCATGCGGCTCGCGTAAGGCCGCCAGCGCGTAACCAACCTGCCGGGCCTGTCCCGGCAGACCGCAGAGTCTGGCTATCTGTCCATAGGTTGCGACTTTTCCGGCCGGTATCTGGAACACCATGTTGTAAATTATCTGATACTTGCTCTCCCGCATCTGGATTACCTGTCGGCCTGGAAACGTTGATGCAGATCAGTCTAGCCCTTATCGTTTCCTGAATCAGTCCCTGAGAATCTATACTAGCGATAGGAGGCGCTTATGATTAGAACAGCCGCAGTGGCGGGACAGTTTTATCCTGCAGACAGGGAAACACTGGCAAAGCAGGTGGATGCATATCTAAGCGATGCGGGTGACAGCGACATTTCATCCAGAGCAATCATTGCACCCCATGCAGGTTACATCTATTCCGCTTCTGTAGCGGCCATGGCTTACGCCTGCATCATTCCCATCGCCGATCAAATTCGACGTGTTGTATTGCTCGGACCTTCCCATCATGTCTATGTCCCCGGCATTGCCATCTGCGATGCTGAAGCCTATGCAACGCCACTGGGAACAGTACCCATCGACACAGTAGCACAGCAACGGATAAGTCATTTGCCACAGGTTGTCCTGTTGAACAAGGCGCACTGCAACGAGCATAGTCTGGAAGTTCACCTGCCCTTTCTGCAACGCATCCTGGGTAGCTTTAGTCTCGTGCCGCTGGTGGTCGGCGACTGCCCGGCAGCGCTGGTGAGCGAGGTGCTGGATCTGTTCTGTGATGATCCACACTGCCTGATTGTGGTCAGTTCTGATCTCAGTCATTTCCACGACTATGAAACGGCGAATGAAATCGATGCACACACCAGCCAGCTCATTGAGCAACTGAATTATGATGACCTCAAGTCCGAACAGGCCTGTGGTTGCAGACCGGTTAGCGGGCTGCTGTATAACGCAAATAAACGCAGGCTCAGGATCGTCACGCTGGATCAACGTAACTCGGGCGACACAGCTGGTTCAAAACTCAGGGTGGTAGGCTATGGTGCCTACGCGATCCCTGAGCCCGCAAATACTATTTAATGTTGACGGCAGATGAAAAACTGACCTGTCTAACAGTTGCCAGCAACGCGATTCGTCATGAGTTCAAGCTGGCGCTAGCCGACATCGACAGCAACGCTCAACAGAGCCCCAGGCTGCAGAAAAGCGGGGCCAGTTTTGTGACTCTCAGAATCAGGCAACATTTGCGTGGCTGTATTGGCTCTTTGCAGGCCTATCAACCCCTGTTGGAAGATATAAAAAACAACGCCATTGCCGCCGCATTTCGCGATCCACGTTTCCCTCCGCTCACGCTCGACGAATTGAAAAACATACAACTGGAAATTTCCATCCTGTCACCCCACTATGAATTGAGTTTCAAGAATGAGTCTGAGCTACTGAGTCTACTGCAACCGGGTGTAGACGGACTGATCATTCGTCAGGGTGCAGCGCATGCCACCTTCCTGCCCAGTGTCTGGGAAAGTTTGCCAGAACCTGTTGAATTTCTAAGCCAGTTGAAAAAGAAAGCAGGGATTGAAAGCACAGGTGGATTTGCGGCCTGGCGCTATAGCACGGAAAGTTTTTCTGATGCGCGTTGATTCATTGCTGTACACATTGTCCCACTGAACCCTCGACACAGGGTTTGCCATCGATCCAGATGGCGTTACTGAGCAACGCACCCGTGAAGTCTGTCGCGGCAATCTGGGCATTACTCAGATCCGCATAGGAGAGATCGGCCTGTGACAGGTTCGCATTACTCAGATCAGCAAATTTTAGATTAGTACCCTTCAGGGAAGCAGTCTTAAGGCTGGCGTACGACAGATTGGCCTGTAGCAAGTTCGCGTAGGATAGATCCGCGCCGTCCAGCTGACTGCCCAGCAAATTAGCACCCGGCAGACGCGTGTTACGTAATCGCGCCTGTGTCAGATCGGCCTCTGCTAACTCGGCATTCTCTTTCCGGCAGTTATCCCAGTTAACCCCTGTCTGTGCGGGTTTGTCGCAGGTCGGCAGGTCCTTCTCTTTAGAGGGAGTCAGAAACCAGCCAAGTACCGCAATACAGATGACGACACCGATCACCGCGAGTGTCGGAAAACGTTCACTCTGTTTATCTGACCAGAGACTTTCCAGCACACGCTCACGCTGTTCCCTGCGTTTAAGTACTTCTGGTGGCTCAGACGCACGGCGCTCCTGACCTGTACGCCGCTCGGCACCCGACGGGATCTCGGCCGGGTGATCTGAAGAAGTGTGTGGATGACGGTTATTATGCAAACGCTCATCATCACCTGGTTCCAGTTTCCGGGCATCCATTCTGCCCTTTGGAAACAATTCATAGCAGGCGATGGCTGCTCTCCACTCTTTTTGATCGGTGCTCAGTTCATCGGTCTCACGGATCCGCCCCAGTGCGCCATATTTACGCATTTGTGCGGCCGCAAAAGGACCTTTAACCTGATCCCCCCGACGTACATACCAAAGCCTGTTTGTCACAACCCGTCCACCAGTCATTAAAGAGTTACCATGATGCTTATCGGCACATCATCGCACAACCTTGAGAAGCCCTCTATATACGTCCGGACGGGTTGGCCGTCGCCCAGCAGTCAAGTTTCGGACTTTTGAGCCGATGATCATGCCATGCGAATAGATCCCGCTCCCAGTCTGGCGAAACTGACCCTCTCAGCGGCAACCGCAGGTGCTCAGACACGTCAATGGTCGGTCGGCCAGCTACTGCAGGCCAGTGTCACGGGGCGTGCAGCAAATGGTGAGTACAGTCTAAGGATCGGTCAACAGGAGGTGCGCGCGCAGAGCCCGGTGCCCTTGCAGATCGGTGAGCGTATGGCACTTAAAGTGCTTGAAGCCGGACAACTTCCTGTGCTTCAACGCATATCACCGGATGCCGCGCTTAAAGAAACAATGAGTCAGGCCCTGCGTGATTATCTACCGCGTCAATCGAGTGTATCACCGCTACTGGCAAACCTGTCACATCTATCCACAAACGCCGATGCGCGTGCACAGTTACCTCCCTCGGCACTCAAACTGGCGCAGTCAATCTTTCAGCAATTACCGCGGGCGGAACAGTTAAGTTCACCTGGCATCCTGAAACAACAGGTGGAAAACGCCGCCCTGTTTCTGGAGTCGCGCCTGGCGGCCAGAGTCCTGCAACCGGGTGCTGGCGTACCACAGGAAAACTTCAAGGCATCATTATTAAGGCTAGCAGCCCTGCTACCACTACCGCAGGGAGAAGAAAAAAGCCAACAGAATCCTGCTACTGCTCGACAGTTACAACCCGGCGTTTCATCGGCACTGTTCAAACAGCCGTTACTGCCGCCCACCACGACACAGCCCCCGCAAACCTCACCACTGCAGCCAAGACCTGAGACAGAGGCCATTGCCAAACCGACACTGGCTCTACAGAACTTCGCTGAAGAAGCGGGGCGTGAGTTGGCCAAACAGGTGGAAAGCGTATTGTCACGTGTGGTGGTGAATCAGCTCAGCAGTCTTAATGCAGAGCAGAATGGTCAGCAACAATGGTTGGTGGACATTCCAATGCGTGAAAATAACAACGGTAAACTACTGCAGTTACACATTGAGAAAGATGAAAAACAATCGAGTGAACAGACAACAGAGACACACTGGAGCTTTAGCCTGTCCATTGATCTGGGTGAGTTGGGACCACTGCATGCCAGGGTCTCGTTACACGGTGACCGACTGACTGCCAACCTCTGGGCCGAACAGGAGCAGACGCTGGATCTAATCAATCAACACAGTGATTACCTGGGTGGCAGGCTGGTCGAGGTCGGTCTGGAAAATAATCAGGTGCGTTGTTTTATGGGCAAGCCCGATCTGCCTCTCAACGATGCGCCACAAGAATCACTAATCAGTCAGCACGTATGAATACTGATAAGGACAAAGATAGAAATCTGAACGGCATCGCGGTTGCCCTTCAGTATGATGGCGTTTCAGCACCCAAGGTTACTGCAAAAGGGAAAGGTTATATCGCCGATGAGATTATTGCCCTTGCCAGGGAAAACGATATTCCCATCCAGGACAAACCGGAACTGGTTCAGATCCTCAGCAAGGTAGATATTGGTCAGGAAATTCCAGAAGTACTGTATCGGGCCGTGGCAGAAGTCATTGCCTTTGCCTACTTGATCAAGGGCAAAAGACCTCCGCTCAGGACAGCAACAGCAGAAGCAGAAACCAGTACCGAAGAAGTCTAGGCACCGGTCAATTTTTTAGCGTTACTCCTGGCCTCTCGAGCCGCTCCTACATCACCCACCGCTTCGTTCGCCCTCGCTATTATCTGCCAGTTACCGGCCTGCAGACGCCGATCACCGCTCGCCAGACTGATGGACTTTCGTGCCAGGTCGATGGATTGCTTATAGAGTTTCTGTTGTAGCCTTAACACCGCAAGCCGGTGCCATAACCAGGGATTCGACGGCTCTATGCGCAACGCCCTTTCGAGTAGCCCCGCCGCCTGATCCGCTTTCCCTGCTCTCGCCAGTTTACTGGCCTGATCCAGCAGTCCCTGCGCAGCCGGTCCGGTTTTATATTGTTTTGTCGGCGCCGCATTATCCTTTGCGCCCGGGGGTTCGGCATTTGCCAACTGCAGGGGCTCAAGAGGCGGCATATAAGTCTCACCCTCCGGGTAAACATTAACATCGGCCTTTGCTTCACTCCGACTTACGGAGCCTGCAGTCTGACCGCTGTCGATCGATTCCTGTTCGCCAGTAACGGCCGGACGTTGAGTCCGTTCTTCAACCGGGGCGACATCCTCTTCCAGTTTAGGACTCGATTCACAGGCACTCAGGAGCACTGACAATACGATTACAGATAGATTTAAATTAAATCGACTCACTCAAAAATTCCTCTGAAGAAACCCATAATTCCCGATCGCGACTGGCCACCAGAGCCAGACTCAGCCGCTGTTCCAGAATCCTGACACGCCTCACTTTGCTGCGGTAAATAGGGCTTTATATAGGGCACCCGAATAGCCTCGCCGCAGTGCTCGCCTGTGGCCAGCCCACTGACCGGATCCGTCCACACCCATGCAATCTCTTCCGGGCTACCAAGCGCCAGAGGAGACGGTTTTAATTCCTGCATAATGTCTGACCAGATGCGTAATGCGCCACTGCCGCCGCTGAGACTTGCACTGCCATTGTCATCACGTCCAATCCAGGCGACCGCGAGTATATCGCTGCCATACCCGGCAAACCAGCTATCCCGCAATTCGTTAGTGGTACCTGTCTTGCCGGCCAGAGGCACGGAGTCTGGCAGAATTCTATTTAAACTTCTGGCCGTACCGTTATTCACCACGCCGGCAAGCAGATAGTTCAGCAGGTAGGCCGGGGCTGGCTCTATAATCTTTTTTATCTCCAGGTCGTAACGCTGTAGTGGTTTACCATCACGCGCCGTCACTGCCCTTATAGCCCTTAATGGAATGCGAAAACCACCACTGGCAAAGATCTGGTAGAGTTGTGCCACCTCCAGAGGGGAGAGATTAATGGCCCCCAGAAATAAGGAAGGATAATGTGGAATATTGCGTTCCACACCCAACTCTCTCAGGCTGGTAGCGACCCGGTTAATCCCCAGTTCCATTCCCAGTTTCACCGTCGAGAGATTATAGGAAAGTGCCAGTGAATCCTTTAGCGAAACCACTCCATGATAGGCACTGTCATAATTACTCGGTACCCAGCTCTCACCCTTCTCGTTCTTCCAGATGAATTTTTCATCCCGCAATGGCGACAACACATTATATGTTTGTGGTTCGGAGATAGCGCTTAAATAAACGACGGGTTTAACCAGTGAGCCAATCGGGCGAAAGGCATCGAGTGCTCGATTAAAACCTGCATAATGAACATTTCGATCCCCCATCAAGGCCAGCACTTCACCGTTCTGACTATCCGTAATAACAACCGCCGATTGCAACAGGCCGGATTTAAGCTTCTTCAGTTTTTCCAGACCGGCAAGACGTGATCTGACCGCCGATGCAGCAACCTTCTGTGCCACCGGATCAAGGGTGGTAAATATCTGTAAGCCTTCTGATCGAAGGTCATCATCCTTATAGTCTCTACGTAACTGACGACGCACCAGATCCATAAAGGCCGGGTAGGCCGTACTGGCACTCGGTGGTTTTGCTGTAACACCGAGTTTTGAGGCCTTCGCTCGACTGACTTCAGCACTGCTCAGCACCTTAAACTTATCCAGCAGATCCAGTACATGGTTCCGGCGTTCGATCGCCCGGTCTGCATGCCGTCTTGGATCATAATATGATGCCCCCCTCGGCAACGCAGCCAGCAGACATAACTGGGCAGAACTCAATTCCTGAATCGGGCGTCCAAAGTAAAACCATGCCGCCTGCCCAAATCCATGGATCGCGCGTTGTCCATCCTGGCCGAGGAAAATCTCATTCAGATAGGCCTCCAGGATCTCGTTCTTGCTATAACGCCACTCCAGCAGGAGAGACATCAATACCTCGTTCAGTTTGCGCCATAGGGTGCGTTCTCTGGTGAGATAAAAATTCTTCACCAGCTGCTGGGTTAGCGTGCTTCCCCCCTGTCTAATACTGCCCGCCCGAATATTGGCCAGCATAGCGCGGGCTATACCTCGAAAATCAATACCTATATGTCGATAAAAATACCGGTCTTCTACGGCTAGTAGTGCCTTGATAAACAGCACTGGCACCTCATCAATACGTAAAAGAACGCGATCTTCGTTATGTCTCGGATAGATTTTTGCTATTTCCATCGGGTCCATTCGAGCCAGATAAACCGTTTGCCGGTTTGCCATGTCAATAATCTGTGAGATTTTGTCAGCACTGAAAGTGAGCCTCAGGCGTCGGGAGCTTTCATTACCATCCCAGAATTCAAAACCGCGGGAATAGACCTCTACTGAATGCTTTGTTAGTCGGTATTGTCCCGTCCCGGACAGGCGAGAGACCTTTCGATACCCGAGTAACTGAAGCTCATCGATAAAATGCTGCTGACTGAGTTTTTTTTCAGGGAATACTTCAAGAGCTCGTGCAAATACCCTGGCTGGTAGCTCCCAACGTTTACCGGTGAACTGTTCTGTCACCTGTCGATCGATCCACATCACGTAGGCGACGAAGACCAGACTGAAGATGAAACCCAGCTGGAAAATCCAGCTATAAGGGATAAATAAGAAGGTCTTTCGAGGAGTTTTTCTTTGTTTAACGGTTTTTTTCTTTCTTGCCATAAAGCTATATTACAGTAGAGCAGGCGTCAGGTAAGCGTATAATCCGGCAAAATACAGTGCTGACAGTCAATTTTTTTGCAGCGCAAAAAAAACCCGCCAGGATGGCGGGTTTTTTATTCCTGCACTAATTAGCCAGCAGCTTTGGCGGCTCGCTTTTTAGCCAGAGCAGCAGCACG
>JBFIID010000080.1:0-9536 GCA_041601415.1 Gammaproteobacteria bacterium | reverse complement strand
GCGCCACTGGTACCGTATAAAACCGTGGGCGTCTTCATCGCAGCCATTATTATTTCTGCGGGTCTTATCACCCTGCTGATCCTGCCCGCCCTGATTCGCCTGCTCGAATCTCACCTGTTTATTGCTAAAAACAAACAGAATTGAATTAACCACGAGGATACGTTCATGTCTGCACCCATATTTTTGAGAATCTTATTAACTGGTTTTCTGGGCCTCCTATCGCCTTTTGTAATCGCGCAAAACCCGACTGTCGATGACATCATTCACCACGCTAACCAGGTTTCCTACTACGCCGGACAGGATGGGCGTGCCAATGTCGAGATGACCATCACCGATAATCAGGGGCGTAGTCGTAATCGCCGTATGGTTATCCTGCGCCTTGATCAACCTGTTACTGATTCACTGCAGGCAGGGTCGTATCGTGGAGAGCAAAAATTTTATGTCTATTTCAATCGTCCCGCCGACGTGAATAAAATGGCCTTTCTGGTCTGGAAAAAACTCGATACCGATGATCAACGCTGGCTCTATTTACCTGCGCTGGATCTGGTGAAACGAATCGCCGCCAGTGACAAACGCACAAGCTTTGTTGGCTCTGATTTTTATTATGAAGACGTCTCCGGTCGTGATATTGATGAGGACGTGCATCAGTTGATCGAGACCACGGAGAATTACTATGTGATTAAAAGTACGCCGAAGCAGCCCGCTAGCGTTGAGTTCGATCACTATAAGATGTATATCCATAAGAACAGCTTTATCCCGGTGCAGGTGGAATATTTCGATGCCAGTGGCAAGGTCTTTCGCGTTGCAAAGGCACTCAAGGTCGATACCATTCAGGGCCATGCGACCGTCACGGAAGCCAGTATGGAAAACCTGCAAACCGGCAGCAAAACAGTCATGCACTACACCGAGGTGAAATATGATCTGGGTATCAGTGACGACATTTTCAGCGAACGCTATCTGCGCAAACCGCCAATAAACTTTTTACGCTAGGGGTTCCTCGTCGAGATGAAATTGCGCACCGCTTTGTTACTGCTGTTCTGTTTCATCAGCAGTCACTCGCTTGCCGGGGAACCGGCCTTACCTGCCGGGCTGGACTCCGGGAAAAACCCTGGCGAACCGGGCCTGCCTGCCGGGCTCGGCACAGTCGCCGGTGAAAGCGCGGAACCACAACTCCCCTCTGGCCTGAACACACCAATGCCTGAGCAGCCAGCGTTTTTATCGGAGGCGTCTGACAACATCGACTGGCTATCCGGCTTCTGGGAATTGCGCGTGGGCAGACGTCTGGGTTCTGATCCACATCAACAACAGACATCGATTGCAGAAAGTCGGCTGCAACTGGAATTTGAAAAGTCTCTACATGGCATAAGCCTGAACCTGACGACGGATCTGTTACTGGATCAGGTCGCGGATAGCCAGCGTATCGATCTGGAAAACGGCGATGGCTGGCTGGATCTGCGTGTCGCCAGTCTGGCCTTTTCGCCTGCTGATTTTATTGATCTGCGTATTGGACGCCAGATCCTGACCTGGGGAACGGGTGATCTGCTGTTTATTAATGACCTCTTCCCGAAGGACTGGAATGCCTTTTTTATTGGTCGTGATGAGGAATACCTGAAGGCTCCCTCCGATGCGATTAAGGCGTCTCTCTTCACTGAGCTCATCAACCTTAATCTAATCTATACCCCGACCTTTGATGCCGATCGTTTTATTGATGGCCGCCGCATTTCGTTTTTTTCACCCGACCTGGGGGAGATCGCAGGGCGCAATGCCATTACCCGGATCGACAGACCCTATGATGATGAACTGGCACTACGCCTCTACCGGCATTTCAATGCCGTTGAGGCAGCCGTGTATTTTTATCAGGGACGCTGGAAGAGTCCGGCGGGCCTGAACCCCTCGAATGGCCTCGCCCTCTTTCCTCGGCTACGAACGCTTGGTGCCAGTCTACGCGGGCCACTGTTCAGCGGTATCGCCAATATGGAGATTGGCTACTATGACTCTCGTGAAGACAGGCGTGGAGATAATGCCTTGATAAATAATAGCGAGATTCGGCTGTTACTCGGCTACGAACAGGAACTGGCACGTAACCTGACTCTGGGCACCCAGTATTATCTGGAACAGATGCAGGATCATGATGCCTATCTACGCTCTCTGCCAACAGCGAGCGCGGCAAGGGATGAGGATCGACATCTGTTGACCGCCCGCCTTAGCCTGCTAACCCACCAGCAAAATACACGCTGGTCTTTGTTTGTGTATTACTCGATTTCAGAAAACGATCTGTATCTGCGCCCGAAGGTGGCGCATAAATGGGATGATAACTGGTCTCTGGAAGCGGGGGCGAACCTGTTTGCCGGCGAGGATCAGCACAGCTTCTTCGCCCAGTTCCGCGATAACACTAATGCCTACGTGTCATTACGCTATGGATTTTAGCGTCTGGAACATCAGCTTAAGTACATCCGGATCTAACAGAACAGCGTGCGAGCCATTTCTCCAACAGAGACCTGTTGCGCCTTAAGAAATTCATACAGTGAATCCGTATCCTGGCTGCTGACCCCGAGATTGCTGGCCAGTGCGGCAACCGTCTCGTTGCTGTCTTCCAGTTTCAGGCTGGAGACCATGCGTGCGGCACTACCCACCAAGTGAACCTCATCCTGCAACTCTCCCCTGTAATGGGGATCGGCATGATTTTCCATGCTCACCACCAGCAGATCAGGAAACTGCCAGACCCGTGCCATACAGGCACCAACCATGCAGTAATCAAGACCGGCCGTGTCTAACAGTGCATCGCGCAGTGAGATCGTTGGATCTGCCTCTACCGCCGCGAGGGCCTGCGAGGTCTGATCCGGCATATTATCCGCCAGCCACAACAAACCAATGTTATGCAGTAAGCCTGCAGTCGTCAGGGATTCCGGACTCTGCAGTGGTGAGAGGTGGCCTCGACGTATCAACATTGGAATCAGACGTGCACTCAATAAAGCCGTGGTCCAGTAACGTTCAGGAACAAAGCCCGGACAGCGACTCGCATCAAAGGCACTGGATACAACCATCGCGATACTGATGCTACGAACCATGGAGAAACCCAGTCGCGCACAGACACGTTCCAGCTCTACAATAGCCTTGGTCGGACAGGCCCAGGCAGAGTTGGCGAGGAAGATAAGACGGGCGGTGATATCAGGGAAGTTTCCTACGGTTTCCGCCAGATGGCTGAAATCCATATTCTCATCCGCCAGCGAGTCCAGTAGTACATCCACCGCATAAGGGAGTGACGGAATGCTTGAATCCGCTTCCAGACGACGCATTACAACATCACGCTGACTATTCATAATGGCATTCATATTACCTGTCCTTTTCACAATAAGCTTCCTGCGCGTACCTCCACACCATTCCCTGTGATGTCCCATAGTGTATAAAGCGTCGTCTGCATGATAGTCATTTCGGGTCTTTAGACATGGCTTCCAAGCTCAGACTGTTTATCCGTATCGGCAGGGGCGCAGAAATATTTAGAAAAGGATTGCAGACTCTTTCTGCAGTGACGAAAATGCCGTATCACCGCGAATCCGAACAATGAGAGAAGTCATGACACAATTTAGATTACCCCTCCTTTCCATCGCACTCTTACTGACGGCAGGTTTTTCACAGGTTCATGCGGGCACCAGCGAGATTATCGGCACCGGTAAAAACCCCTGTAGCGAGTTCATCAAGGTTGTAGATGGGCAGTGGTCGAGCCCCATAAATGCAATCCATTTCAACGGCTATATTTCCTGGGCACATGGTCTGGTGAGTGGTTTTAACCGTTATCAGGCAGAGAATTCACTGCAGATCGATATGGAGGAGTTCAAGCTGGCAATCGTGGATATGTGCAGAGACAAACCAGAGAGTAGCTATGCGGAAGCCATCGATATGCTGATTCAGCAATATGCTGGGACAAGATAATTATTGTTGTGGGCAGGGCCTGGAGCAGCCACCGCCCACAACACAGGGATTGAGTCAGGCGTTTTTACCCAACAGGTCAAGAAACTCTGAACGGGTCGATGTGTAATGTCTGAAGGTGCCGTGCATAGCCGATGTAATCATACTGGAGTTCTGCTTCTCAACCCCGCGCATCATCATGCAAAGATGTTTGGCCTCAATGACCACACCCACACCCTCCGGTGCCAGGGTTGACATGATCGCCTCGGCGATCTGATTGGTCAGTCGTTCCTGCACCTGCAGTCGTCGCGCAAACATATCGGCAATACGAGCCAGTTTACTCACACCCAGCACCTTGCCATTCGGGATGTAGCCTATATGACAACGGCCGAAAAATGGCAGCATATGGTGTTCACACATACTGTAGATCTCAATATCCTTCACGATAATCATATGATTTGATCCGACATCGAAGATCGCTTCATTGACTACCTCGGATACATCCTGTTTGTAGCCACGAGTCAGGAACTCCATCGCCTTGGCGGCGCGTTCCGGTGTTTTTTCCAGACCTTCCCGCTCAGGATCTTCTCCTATGTCCTGCAGGATTTTTTTATACATCTCTTTCATTCTTCTCCCCCATCATTGCAGCTGGCTATGCCTGTGTAATACTGACATTTATTATGGCGTCAGGCGAAATTTATGCCTATATTGCCTATCTTAGAGTTAACGGTGTGTGATATTACCCTAAACCACCCTGAGCCATAATCTGTGCCGAGGAAAAAGACTGTCGGGGCAGGTTCACAAATAGTAAAAACAAAACCTATGCTTGATGTACATAGTAACCCCGAAATACTCCGCCGTGTGCCCTTGTTCATGGCCTTGCCGGAAGATGCCATTCAGGAGATTCTGCATAAGCCGCAGAACGGTCTGGTGGTCTTCAGTCAGGATGAGGAAATCTTTCATGAAGGTGACTACGGCGACTGCATGTTCATCATCGTCGATGGTTCTGTGGAAATCTCGGTACAGGGTGTAGAGGGTAATGAAGTGGTGGTAGCAACCCTGAATGAAGGCGATCACTTTGGCGAGCAGGCCCTGCTGGAAGGCAACCCGGATACGCGAAATGCCACCGCACATGCCGCACAGGGGGCCACCCTGTTTCGCGTCTCCCGGCATGATGTGGAGAATGCGATCACCTATGACCCGGACTATGTTCGTCGCTATGCGGAAACCACCTCCACCGAACAACGCATTCAAAACCTGCTAAAAGGCATGCGGCTGTTCCGATGCCTGCTCAATGATGATTACAGCCATATTGATGAATGGGCCGAGGTGATCAGCTTCGGCAGTGGACAACTGATCATGCGGGAACATGAATTCGGCGATAACCTGTATGTGGTGATGCAGGGTACGGTAGAGGTGTTCATCATGGACAGCATGGGTCAGGTGGTGGTGCTGCATACCCTGTCGAGAGGTAACTATTTCGGTGAACAGGCCCTGTTACCCGACAGTGACGGCAAGAGGAACGCCAATGTGCGAACCACCAGTGAGGTCAAGCTGGTAAAAATTCCGAAGCGCTATTTCCGCTCCATGCTGGAACGCGATAGTAATCTCAGATCCTCACTCAGCATGCTGGGCAAGGCCCAGTTGCAAAAAATCGCGCAATACCTCAAAAGCTAAGTCGTTCAGGCACTGGCCGGATATTCCAGGGTCAGCAACTGCTGTGTATTCGTATCTGAGTTATATCTCTGTAGCACGAGGTCCTCATGTTGCTGCAACCATTCCTGCCACCATAAACGCGCCTGGGCCTGCCCCCATTGACCATGCACATTAAATGCTTCCAGTTCGGTCAATAATTCACAGGCATCGGCTGGGCGTTGCATCGGATCCTTGTTAACACAGCGCATGATCAGGGCCTCATAATCGGCATTGACGGCGTGCCCCAATCTCCTGGCGGGTAATTCAGGAGGGGTATGCAGATGAGCATGACGCAAACTTTCGAGGCTATCGCCGGAAAAAAGATGGCTGCCCGTCAGGAAAAAATACATCAACGCGCCCAGTTGATAGACATCACTGCGGGCATCCTGACTGGCGGGTTCCTGAATCGCTTCCGGCGTGAGGTACAGCGGCGTACCGCGTTGTGAACCACTGCCCACCTCCTCTCCCTGACCAATCCGCCAGACCAGACCAAAGTCCAGCACCTTGACCACGTCAGACTTGCCGCCTCGCTCACAGAGCATGATATTGCCGGGTTTAATATCCCGATGGATCAGCCCCACGCTGTGCGCCTCAGCGAGCGCACTACAGATCTGACTCATGACGAATACACCACGCGCCACTGACTGCGCACCATCCTGGCTGACGCATTCGGCCAGGGTAATACCCGGTATATATTCCATCGCATAATAGAACCGATCATCGGTGGTACGACCGTAATCATAAATTGCAATGGTATTCGGATGGGTGAGGCGTGAAGTCAGGCGAACTTCGCGTTCAAAGCGTTCAATCGCTACTTGATTTTCCCGGCTGGCGGCAAGCACCTTGACCGCCGTGGGCCGACGCAATAGCGCATGACTCGCACGGTAAACGCGTCCCATACCACCCTGCCCGATGAGGCTTTCCAGCTGATATGGCCCCATTTGTCGGGCCTGCTCAATACTTTCTACGGGCGTGCGTATCAACCAGATATAGCTGAGAAAGACCAGGCCGCACAGCAGCAGGCTCAGGAAGGCAGACTGGCCGAGTAAGACGGAGATATCAGAGGAGAGCTGTCCCGTCAGCATATATAGCTGATGTAAATTCCAGCCGAACAGGATCGCAAGTGCCGCGAGCAGGAGCAGTTTCCAGCTTCGTGTTGCCTGCCGGGTCACCACCTCAAACCTGCTTCCCGGCCAGCAGCCGATGCTCAACAGCGAGTTTTCGAATCAGCATCAGCCAGGTCAGACAGACCCCGAGGGTCACCCACCCAAGTTGCGTAATACTCAGTGGTTCAGCAATCCATTGGGTTAACAACAGAATCAGCACTGAAGCAATTACCTTGAATAATCGATAGCCAAACATGTCAATCCACGCCTTTGCCTGATAGGTCACTACTGGATCTATCGGTATATAAAGCAATTCCTTTGATGCGCGATTGATCGAATAGGAGAGACCCCGATCACTGATCTTCATCAACGAGGCGCTCCACAGGCCTGGCAGGAACATGAAACCGGCGGTGCAGATGGACAATAAGACCGGCTGGATCACCAGGCCGGTGATAACCCCATAGAGACGATGGATCACCGGCGTGATGAGCAGATTAATACAGATCGAGACAGCCCCCATGATGCTGAAAAACAGCGAAATGAATGCGGTGCGCCTCTCAAGCTGGGTAAAGTCATCCGCCACCATCTGCATGAACTTGTATTCAACCAGTGGTTGCGCCATTTGTGCCAGCAGCAGAATCAGCCCGATCAGCAGCAGATAGCGATTGCTCAATAAGGCTCGCCAGCCCGAAGGGCTCTGTACCTCAACCAGGGGGATACGTTCGCGCAGACCGCCCGATCGCGCCATCCATAGGTTTATGAGGAGCACCAGACAGATGATAGCCGCCGCAACAAGGAGTAAATCACCGGTTTGCAGGGGTGTGGTATTCAGTAATTGATTGGCTAACAGGCCACCACTGAAGCCGCCCAACAGACCGCCTGTGCCAATGAAGCCGTACCAGCGCTTTCCATCCTGCATGCTGTAAGTGGTATTCGCCAGACTCCAGAATTGCTCGACCAGCACGACGCTAAAGATGTCCACATAGATATAAAAGGCTGCGGCCACTACCGGACCCGGGCTGACCAGTAGCCAGAGCCGGAAGACAACCAGGCAGGCAATAAAGACCAGACAGCTAACAAGAATCACCCGCAGACGTGAATATTTCGCCACCATGCGGTGATACCAGCCAATCAGGCCAACCAGTACAAGCGCCGTGGCGATCCACACATAGGGAAGTTGATCAGCACCAAGAAACTCGATAAACAGGGAGCGACTGGCCGGTTTTATCTGGTAATAGGCCAGGATGATGAGGAAGAAATCCGCAAACAACAGGCCGGCACGTTTGATTGAAATGGCTGGTGGCATATCTTACTAAGCTTGATTCGCGTCAAGACTCCTTGTTTTTCTTTACCTGACAGGGGTTTATGTAGTTGCGCCCTGGCCTTGACTGCCGCTAAAATCCGCTGTCAATATGCTGATACGTACTATAACTGGTTTTTTCACCCTGTGGCTGATGTCAATTGCGGTTTCTGCCGCGACGCTTACATCCACGCCATTGCTGCGTGACAGCCATGATCCCGTGCTCCAGCAACAGCTTGAAAACATCATTAAGGATCAGGGTCTGAGCCGCGCTGTTCGCCAGAGACAACTGAGTTTTGCCCTGGTCGATATCACCGACGAACAACACCCGCGCATGGCCGCAGTTAATGGCGATGAGATGATTTACGCCGCCAGCCTGCCCAAAATCGCCATCCTGCTGGGTGCCTTCGTCGAAATCGAGCGCGGTAAACTGCAATTAGACACAAGCACCCGTGAGTCATTGACAAAAATGGTGCGCGTTTCTTCCAATCTGGAAGCCACACGAATGTTGAATCGTGTCGGTAAAAACCGGGTTAATGAAATTCTGCAATCTGACCGCTTCCGCCTGTATGACCCACTGGTCAATGGTGGACTCTGGGTTGGCAAGGAATACGGCAAGGCACCGGCCTTTAAACGAGACCCCTTACATAACCTCTCACATGGTGCGACAGCGCTGCAAACGGCACGTTTCTATTACCTGCTGGAAACCGGTCAGCTGGCCAACCCTGAGCACACCCGGGATATGAAGGAAATCCTCTCAAACCCTGGCATAGAACATAAATTCGTGAAGGGTTTGTTAAGCCGACCACAGGCACGCGTCTATCGTAAATCCGGCTCCTGGCGTCAGTGGCATGCCGACAGCGCCATCATAGAATCTGGCGGGCATAAGTTTATCGCCGTGGCGCTAGCGCATGATAAGAAGGGTGGTCAGTGGATGAGCCGTCTAATCACACCCATACATGATCTCATCGCGCCCTCACGCATCGCCACCGCTAACTAATCAGTTTACCGAGCAGTCAGCTCGTATTTCATTTCCAGACTTCCCAATCAGATAAGCCTTCAGGGCGTTTTAAGCGCATGCCTTTGCTGCAGGAGACGATGGATTCTAGTCGCCAGGGTCTGGTGATCAACCGCCGAGTTCTTGCGTAATACATTGGACATCAGGGCTACAAGATAGAACAGTCGCTGTGGGCCGCTATCATCTTCGACGATGGCAACCGAGTTCATGTAGTTTTTTACATTGCCGTGATACTTGTAACATTTGAAATCGGTTTCCGGTTTGCATTGATACAGGGACCCCGACTTGAAATAGACCGCCGCCTGCCTGAGCGCCGGTGAAGAGGCATAGCGAATCCGTTTTTCAGTCATGTACATCAGCCGTTTGATCTCGCGGCTGGAAAAAGCGTCAACAATAGCCCCCTTTTCCAGCGCCAGCAGGAACTGCATCAGACTGTGGGTACTGGCATGGCTGGTTGTAACCGGTACGGCTTTGTTGCCCGCGCGGGTGAAAAAACTACCCTGCCGAAGCT
>JBFIID010000079.1:0-9539 GCA_041601415.1 Gammaproteobacteria bacterium | reverse complement strand
GATGAGCCGTTCCGGTATTTAACAACAGAGGTCAGCCAGGTCCCAGGTATTCCTTACCGGCAGTTGAAGAGGTGCCTGCAGTTTTTTCGGACTGTCTGCCACTCATATTCATTTACCGGGCAGTATGAAAAAGCGATGGAAAAAATACGATGCGCACAGTAGAAATATCACGGCAGCCTGTAGAACTTTATAAGCTTCTCAAGTTTGAAGCGCTGGTCACCAGTGGTGGGGAGGCGAAAAATGTCATCGCTGCAGGTCTGGTACTGGTTAATGGTGAGGTAGAAACCAGAAAGCGCAAAAAACTTGTGGCTGGAGATATTGTTGAATTCAATCAGGAACAGCTGTGTCTACAGCTCAGTTCGGGAGCTGCCTAGTCGAGTAATTCTGTGTGTATGATTCGATTCGGGTTTATCTCCGGCTGAGGTTTCCCGATGTAATAGCCCTGTGCATAATCAACACCATAGTCCCTTAGCATTTCAAGTGTCTGGGCATCTTCGACGAATTCCGCGATGGTCTTCTTGCCCATGCCCCGAGCCACATCTGTCAGTGCCTTGACGAACAGTTGATCATCGACATTATCCGGTAACTGCCTGATGAAGGAGCCATCGATTTTAACGAAGTCCAGCGGCAGTTGTTTCAGATATGAGAAAGAGGAGAAGCCGACACCAAAATCGTCCAGTGCAAACCGGCAGCCCAGGTCCCTGACTTCATGCATGAGTTGAATGGCTGCGGCAATATCGGCAACGGCAGACGTCTCAGTCAGCTCGAAGACAATTTTTTCCGGGTTAACCCCGGAACGACTCAATTCGGATCTCAACAGTGGTAATAAATGTGGATCATCTATGACCACGCCCGACAGGTTTATCGACAGTGTGATGTCTATGTTCTGACGATGGAACTCGGCCTGCTTACGAAGGGCCTGACGTAAAACCCAGTGGTCAATCGAATGGATTAATCCGATTTCTTCTGCGACACCGATAAAGACGCCCGGCGGTAACACTCCTCCCATATCGTCCTGCATTCGTAACAGGACTTCAAAATGAGAAACCTGCTGGTTACCAATCTCCAGGATAGGCTGGTAGAAGAGTTCAAACTTGTCATTTTCCAGGGCATCCTTAATTCGATCTTTCCAGTATGCCTTACGATGTATTCGCTCGCGGGATTGGTCATCGGTCTGGAACAGATGCCAACGTCCCTTGCCGGTTTCCTTGGCGCGGTACATGGCCAGGTCCGCATTGGCCAACAGCGAGTGAACGTCGTCGCCATGTTCAGGGAAAAGCACAATGCCGATGCTGGCGCTGATGGTGTGACGATTTTTTGCCAGCCTTTCCAGTTTATTCAGTGCATGGATGATTTCAGTGGCTATGGTCGCTGCACTTCTTTGATCGGCTTCGCGCATGACAATCGCAAATTCATCACCACCCAGGCGGGCTACGATGTCTGAGTGCCGCACCAGGTTCCTGAGTTTTTCAGAGACCTCCTGTAAGAGTTCATCGCCGGCGTGATGTCCCTGAGTGTCATTGACCAGTTTAAACTCATCAAGGTCCAGATAGAGCAGGGCGCCGGGTCGTTGATAACGTAGTGCAAGTTGAATGGCCGTTTCAAATTCATTTTGAAAACGCCTGCGGTTATACAGAGAAGTGAGTGGATCGTGATCGGCCAACCAGGCAAGTCGTTTCTCGGCCTCGATTCGATCGCTGATATCCAGACCCACCGAGATCATTGCCGTGGCATCGACCGGACTGTTGTGCAGGTGTGTGTGTAGCCAGGATATTTCAGACTGAATACCGTCTCTGCGGCTGAGTACGGCTTCATGCTGATAGCTCGCGCGCTTGCCGTCCCGGATTTGCTGCAGTGAGTGGTGCACGGAAGCGGTAATATCAGGGTTCAGAAATACTTCCCTGAAGGTTTTTCCGATCAGGGCTTCTTCAGTGTGCCCGGTTAGTGTTTCTCCCGTCCTGTTCAGGAGCCGAATCCTGCCGTCTTTATCCTGGGTAACAATGATGACCTGTACACTGTCTAACAGGTGTGTGACGAAATCACGTTCACGCGCGAGTTCATCGGAACGGAGAGTCAGTATGTCGGCATGACGGATCACTTCCCCCTGCAGGGTTTCCAGTTCGGATGCGAGTTGCAGGGCCGTATTGTTGACCACATCGATTTCATCTTCTACGTGCCCGCTGTTGTTCGTCTTCAGGCGTTCTCGAAAAGGCTTATAGGCATGCTGCGCTAATAAGGGCAGTGTATTTGCCAGCCGTTTTAGCCTTTGCATCGGCATTCTTAAACTCAGCATCAGCAACAGCAGTGCAGTAAAGAGTCCCAGTACGCCGGTCAGGAAACTTTGTCTGGTTTCTTCTTTAATGCGTGCCAGACCGTTACTAATATCATTGATCAGAACGGCATAAATAGGGTTGCTGTGTTGGGCATCATTTAGAGGGATAAGCTGCAGATAATATGTGTGCTTATCAATTGCTAATTGAACTCCCGTCTCGATCGCGTCGTTGATGGATGAAGACTGACTAAATTTCTCCAGCAGAGGCAAGTTGATTTCTGGTCTGGCAAGCACGGCGACGGAAAGCTGCCATTCATTCAGGCGTTTGTCTGATGCGGTATCTGAAGGGGAAACCGAGGTAAGAATACCGGATGCGGTATGACTCGTTGTGCTGAAATTGATAATCAGATCCGCGAGTGTGTGTGATAGCACCAGAATGCCACCCATATTCTCGCCAGCCAGCAGCGGGATAATGGCGTATTCAAGACAGCCGGCCTGACAGTCGAGTATTTTCATTGGCTGTTCTGTCTCTCTTACCTGCTGCAACCAACCCGTTATATCCTGAGGTAACTGAAGTCTGCCACCCGTAAAGAGTAACTCACCCTCGATCGAAAAATACCTCAATGCGTCAAAGTCCCAGTCAAACTCCAGGGTTGGCCAGTGTTGTTTGAGAATCTCTGGAAATTTATCCAGATCTTCATTCGCCAGGGCGGCGGTGAGAGTGCCGAGGCGAAGCAGGTCTTCCTGCTCACGATTCAACAGCGCCTGTAACTGATCAGAATTGTGTCCGAGTGTCTGCGACAGATGTTGCTGGAATTGTTCTTCCAGAGAATGCTGATGCAGCCATGTCATGGTGAAAATCAGGATCACAAGCACAACGCTGATGACCACGCCAACTTTGATCTGCAGGCTCAGGTGCTTGCCGGCCTTGATAAGGGGAGGTCGTTTGCTCACAGTAGCGAGTGCACTAAAACAGGTAGGACAGTTGCAGGGCGAAGATATCCCAGCGTTGTCGAGTATTGTTTATGACCGGATTTTCACTCAGGGATAACAGTGCCGTGCCATTAACACGATGATATTCCGCACTGAGTAAAAGCTGTGAATTAATGTCCCAGCGCAACCCCGCTGTCCAGTCGTGCATGAAGGCGGCATGTGCGGGACTTCCCGTTCTCAGGGAGGTTCTTTTTCCATCCCTGTCATGTCGATCAAAGTAGAAGCTTTCATAACGCAACGTGGCGGTTAGATTACGCGGCAGCCGGCGTTGGAGTTGCAGGTAGCCAGATTCGATGTCGCCGTCATTGCTGTCAATGATGGGATTGAAAGCATTGAAATTCACCGGTTCACGCAGGTATTCACCGGCGAAACTCCAGAATTCCGTGTTGTATTCAGCAGAGGCCAGCCAGTATTTTCCTTCGATCACGCCATCGCCCACCAGGCCCGGGAGACCGCTGTCCAAACGCATGCTGAAATCTATTGCGGTAAAGCCAAGGCGGATACGTCCGGCATCATAATCATATAAGACACGCAGGAAGAGATTCAGATCATGGTTTTCCATTTCTCCAGGCAGGATGGCGCCCAGAAAAGAGGTTTTGACGTTTTCGTCTAACAGGGCTCTGCCGGCATTTATGTCCACTGAGAGGGTGCCTCGCCCGGATTCAATATCACTGTACACACCGGCGCCATCGGCTGACATCAGCAGGTTTCTCACCCGGTCAAAATAGATCGATTGTGGCAGAAAGATCGTTGGTCGGGTGGCGGCTACATCACGCGTACTGTTATACAGACCAATAGGGTTTTTTAATCGACCGATACGTAAACCGAGGTTGATTTCCGGTCGGGATAACAATTGATAGTCCAGCAGTCCGTAATCGAGTCGTGGGCCTCCATCGTCCATCTTTCCGGCCCGCCGGGAGAGACCCTGGGCGGCAAGACGTAAATAAGGTGTCGCCTGCAGTGAGGCATTGATGCCCAGCTCGGTAAAGGCGAGGCTGCCATCCTGACTATCGCCGAACCAGTTATTGTGACTGGTCATCACATACGCCTGGGTCAGGAACCCATGAATTTGCAGGGAACTCAGATTCGGTAAGTGTGCATCAGCGTGGCTATTGATGTTGGCCAGTAACAGGGATGCGAGCAGGGCACACAGGCTGAAGCTTTGTTTGCGATACGACTTCCGGGATTTTTTCATCGTTATCCCGGTTTCCTAAAAGTTGTATGAGATCAACAGGGAAAAAATATTCCAGTAGCGTTCGGTGTTGGTCAGAGGCTGGTTTTCCCTGGCGGCGATCCAGAAGCTTCCATCCACATAGTGGTAATCACCACGCACCGTGAGTTGAGAACTGATATCCCAGCGTATGCCCAGGGTGGTGTCCTTACTGAAGAAGACCTGCTCGGGTAGTCCGGTGACTGCGGCGCGGGCATTACCATCGCGGTCATTACTATTCTGAAATGAGGCGTCGTAGCGCAGAACCAATGTCCAGCTATCACTGATGCGGTACTGCCCCTGAAGGTAATAGCCTTCGTTTTTAGCATCATTGGCATCCAGGGGCAGGCCAAACTGGCTAAATTCTACGGGCTGATACATATACTCACTGGTCAGGCTCCAGAATTCACTATTGTATTCTGCCGAGACGATCCAGGAGTTACCTGAGATGCGACCACTGGCGAAAAAGTCGGCGGGCGCAGCATCATAACGCATGCCAAAGTCGATTCCCGTGAGTCCGAGGCGTATCCGGCCTGCATCGTACTCATACATGATTCGCGCGGCGATATTAAGGTTCTTGCCATGCAGAACCCCGGGAGCATCGAAGCCGAGAAAATCGAGATCACTCTCTTCATCTACCCGTATACGGCCGATATTCATTTCCATAAATAGCGCGTTTTTACCGAATTCGTAGTTAGCGTATAGCCCGAAGCCATCACTGGACAGTTGCAGGTTCCTGATCCGGTCGGGATAAATGCTCTGGGGCAGAAAAATTGTGGGGCGTGTGGAGGCCACATCGCGCGTATCGTTGTAGAAACCCAGGGGGTTTTTTATCCGGCCAATGCGAATTCCCAGTTGTTTATCGACACCGTTAATGAACTGGTAATCGAGCAGACCATAGTCAAGACGAGGTGAGCCATTGTCGAGTTTTCCTGCCCGTCGTGACAGACCCTGAGCAGCAATCCTCAAATTGGGCTGTAATTGTAATGAGGCATTCACACCCAGTTCGGTGAAAGCCAGACTGCCATCCACACTATCCCCGAACCAGTTGTTCTCGCTGGTATTGACATAGGCCTGAGTCAGAAAGCCGTGAATGGTCAGATTCTCAAATGGATTTGAGGAGGTTTCGCTGGCCGCTACGGAAACACTGTGCATAACACACAGCAACAGGTAACTTCTAATCAACGCTGAGCAGGCTGACATCTGTCGTTACACCTCCATCGTTGATATAGCCAATAGCACCCGGGGTGCTGGCGACCCTTTGCAGCATTTCTTCTATCGAAGCAACCCGAACAGGCGCCTGACCAATGCCTGAATAAATGCGTCGATCCCAGACCTTACGCAGCTGATAGGGAAAAACCCCGAGAACTTTTTTCGTGAATGAGCGGTGCAGAGGATGCCTGTCATCCAGCACGAAGACCCGAATCAGGGTACCGTTTGGCCAGTGGGTCAGGCGCATGGAAAAAATGGCACGCGCACTGCTGCGCGTCAGGGGCGCACTATCGACTCTCTGGTTGATGATGATTTGCTCTGCGGAGGTATGACTGGCAAAGAACACACAGGCCATGCTGAGAAGCAGGACGATGAGTCCCCTTCGCACATCCCTGATGGACACAAACTGTTCCCTGAGTTCTGAATGAGTCATGAAGCACTTTATCGATAAACGCCAGAATATTGACGTTAGATCAGTTAGTTGCAAGATTGTTAAGGATAGCAGTTGTGCTAGCGCAAGATCTGTGACGATTGTCAGTTAGAGGCAAAAAAAAAGGGCGGGATAACCCGCCCTTTTCATTGAGATGTTACTTATCAGGCAACAGCAACCGGAATTTCCTGCAGCTTGCTGCTCGATTTTCTGGCAGCGTCGATATAGCTACCGATCTTGTCGAAGTTGAGGTAACGGTAGATGTCGTCTGCCATGGGGTCAATCTTGCTGGCAAACTCCATGTACTCTTCCATGGTTGGGATACGACCCAGTATTGAGGCCACTGCAGCAATCTCGGCAGAGGACAGATACACGTTCGCACCATCACCCAGGCGGTTAGGGAAGTTACGTGTGGAGGTAGACACCACAGTAGACTTGGCCGCTACGCGCGCCTGGTTACCCATACACAGGGAACAGCCCGGCATTTCGGTACGAGCACCGGCCTTGCCATAGATACTGTAATAACCCTCTTCGGTAAGCTGGGCCTCGTCCATCTTGGTCGGTGGGGTGACCCACATACGCGTAGGGAGAGTCCCGCCGAAGGCTTCGAGCATCTTGCCTGCGGCACGGAAGTGACCGATGTTGGTCATGCAGGAGCCGATGAATACTTCGTCGATCTTGGTGCCGGCCACATCTTCCAGCAACTTGACGTCATCCGGGTCATTCGGACAGGCCAGGATAGGCTGGGTGATTTCATTCAGATCGATTTCGATGATTTCTGCGTAGTCCGCATCGGCATCGGCTTCCATCAGTTCCGGGTTCTTCAGCCATTCTTCCATACCCTGTGCACGACGTTCCAGCGTACGCGGATCGCCATAGCCACTGGAAATCATCCAGCGCAGCATGGTGATGTTGGAGTTTAGATATTCTATGATCGGTTCTTTGTTCAGCTTGATGGTACAACCACCGGCAGAACGTTCGGCGGAGGCATCAGACAGTTCAAATGCCTGCTCAACCTTCAGATCAGGCAGACCTTCGATTTCCAGAATACGGCCGGAGAAGATGTTCTTCTTGCCTTTCTTTTCTACCGTCAGCAGACCGCGCTGAATGGCAGCATAAGGGATGGCATTGACCAGATCGCGCAGGGTGATGCCAGGCTGCATTTCGCCCTTGAAACGCACCAGTACAGATTCCGGCATATCCAGTGGCATCACACCAGTCGCGGCGGCAAAGGCCACCAGACCAGAACCCGCAGGGAAGGAGATACCAATCGGGAAACGGGTATGTGAGTCACCACCGGTACCGACGGTATCAGGCAGCAACATGCGGTTCAGCCAGGAATGAATCACGCCGTCGCCTGGACGCAGAGACACACCGCCACGGGTCATGATGAAATCAGGCAGGGTGTGATGGGTGTTGACATCAATGGGCTTTGGATACGCTGCGGTATGACAGAATGACTGCATGGTCAGATCCGCGGTGAAACCAAGACAGGCGAGGTCTTTCAACTCGTCGCGTGTCATCGGCCCCGTGGTGTCCTGAGAACCCACAGTAGTCATCTTTGGTTCGCAGTAGGTACCGGGACGAATGCCGGCTACACCACATGCCTTGCCAACCATCTTCTGAGCCAGAGAGAAACCACGCTTGCTCTCGGCGGCAGGTACCGGTGTGCGGAACAGGTCGGATTCAGGTAGACCCAGTGCCTCACGGGCACGGCCCGTAAGGCCACGACCGATAATCAGTGGAATACGTCCGCCAGCGCGAACTTCGTCCAGAATGATGTCGGTTTTCAGGCTAAATTCGCACAGCACTTCGCCGTTGGCGTTGTTCTTGATGACGCCTTCATAAGGATAGATGTCGATCACATCGCCCATGTTCAGGTTGGATACATCGCATTCGAAGGGCAGGGCGCCTGCATCTTCCATGGTGTTGAAGAAAATCGGTGCAATCTTGCCACCGAGACAGAAACCACCATCGCGCTTGTTTGGGATGAAGGGAATGTCACGGCCCATGTGCCAGAGCACGGAGTTGGTGGCAGACTTGCGTGAAGAGCCTGTGCCGACTACGTCACCGACGTAGGCCAGTGGGTGGCCTTTCTCTTTCAGCGCTTCAATCTGTTTGATAGGGCCGATGGTTCCATCTTTGTCAGGTTCAATACCTTCACGGGCAATCTTCAGCATGGCATTGGCATGCAGGGGGATATCAGGACGCGACCAGGCATCGGGAGCCGGAGAGAGGTCATCAGTATTCGTTTCGCCGGTAACCTTGAAGACGGTGACGGTGATCTTGTCAGCCAGTTCGGGTTTGCTGGTGAACCATTCGGCATTCGCCCAGGACTCTACCACTGTTTTTGCGTACGCATTTCCTGCATCCATCTTTTCCTTCACGTCGTGGAAGGCATCAAACATCAGCAGGGTGTGTGACAGGGCTGTCACGGCGGTTGGAGCCAGTTCATCATTGTCCAGGCACTCGATCAGCGGCACGATGTTGTAACCGCCGAGCATGGTACCCAGCAACTGGGTGGCGTGTACTTTGTCGATCAGCGGTGAACTTGCTTCGCCACGAGTGATCGCGGCCAGGAAACCCGCTTTTACATATGCGGCCTGATCCACACCGGCTGGAACACGGTTGGTAAGCAGGTCAAGAATATAGTCCTCTTCGCCGACGGGCGGGTTTTTCAGCAGTTCAACCAGAGCAGCAGTTTGTTCTGGATCGAGAGGCTGTGGGACCACTCCCTCAGCTTGTCTTTCTACTACATGTTTGCGATAGGCTTCGAGCACGGTGTCTGTCTCCTCAGGTCGATTTCACTAGGTCGGTAAGTTGTTGAAATGCATACAACCAACCTTCAAAACGGGCCCGCATTATACAAGATTTATGCGATTAATCCCGATTAAAAACCGAACAGGAGACTAAGGTAGGTTATGCGAAAGTAGAGGTCGACCCACAGACAAATGCGCTAGTGAGCCCCTCGGAAAAGGTCTGAATGGAATGGCGCGGCCGGATTATTGTTTGACGAAGCTGGTAAATAGCAGATCGGTAACCTTTGTCCCATTGGCGAGACTGGCCATGATATCCTGGGTTCCTTTCAGGGCTTCCTGGCGAAGTTTTTCAATATCCTTCGGGCTTGATGCCCCATTATCGGGCAGACCACTCAGGAGCATAATCAGGTTATGCCGGATCGGTGCCTGATGGTAACTTACATCAATCGCGTCATTTTCGTTTTCTACACGCAGGGAGACCTTTACCTGCAGGAACTTGCTTTTCTTTGAGAAAGAACCGTAATTCACCACGATGGGCGGTTTGAGGTCTATGTACTGTACCTTTTTGGGTTGTTCATCATCCTTCTCATCTGCCGCGAACAAGGGGGTTGGACTCATCAGGGCGAAGATGAGTAAGTATTTGATCTGAAGGCCACGGAACAT
>JBFIID010000078.1:0-9542 GCA_041601415.1 Gammaproteobacteria bacterium | reverse complement strand
CTCAGACTGAACAGATTTGCATCCGGGTGTTGCTGGATAAAATGTTTAATCTGCAGACTGTTTTCCTGAGGCAGGATGGAACAGGTTGCGTACAATAATTTACCTCCGGGCTTCAACAAAGGCCAGAGTGCCTCTAGCAAACGGCCTTGCTGCGTGCAGGTGGAATCTATATCTTCGGGTTTACGCAGTACCTTTATATCGGGATGTCGGCGAATCACGCCAGTGCCGGAGCAGGGTGCATCCAGCAGGATTCGATCGAATATCTGTCCATCCCACCATTCGTCCGTTTTATTCGCATCCGCACAGCGTACAGTGGCGCTTAGCCCCAGTCGCTGTAAATTTTCTTCGACCCGTTTCAGTCGTTCGGGATCCCGATCAAGAGCCAGCATTTCTATCAGATCAGGCTGTTTCTCAAGCATGTGAGCTGTCTTTCCACCGGGTGCTGCACAGGCATCCAGTACGCGTTGTCCAGCATCCAGATCGATCAGTCGTGCAGCCAGCTGTGCGGCCCCGTCCTGAACCGAGACATGTCCCTCGCTAAAGCCGGGTAGTTTGAGTACATCGCAGGCCTCAGCCAGCAGGATTGCCGCATCATCGCCCACAATACTGGCGCCAATACCAGCGGCGCGCAGGGATTCCAGATAATTCTCTGGATTGATCATTCGGCGGTTGACCCGTAACCACATGGGTGCCTGGCGATTGTTTTCTGTGACAATGCTGTGCCAGTCATCAGGCCAGCTTTCACGTAGTGTCGTGAGTAACCATTCGGGGTGTGCGGAACTGAAGCTAGGGTCGTCATTGCACTTTCTGAGGTGCTCATCCTGAGCGCGCAGGAAATTCCTCAGAATCGCGTTTACCAGTGATTTAGCCCAGTTTTTTTTCAGCCTTCGGGTGACTGATACCGTCTCGGAAACCGCAGCATGCGGTGCTGTCTGCAGATGCGCAATCTGATACAGACCGAGCAATAGCAGGCAATGCACATCCATATCCTTGTTGCGCAGTGGTTTTGGCATCAGGTGTTGTAGCAGGACTTCAAGCTGTGGTTGCCAGCGTAACACGCCATAACAGAGCTGTTGGGTGTATCCGCGTTGCTCGGGGTCGCTCAAGCGAGGCAGAAACTGCGGCAGTACACTGGACAGGGAGTGGTGCTTGCCCAGCACTTGCTGAAGAACATGCGTGGCACAGGTGCGGGCATCCATCGATCAGTGCTCCTGCGTCTGCATCAGCAACGGATCAAGTTCTGGTTGCTGTTGACATAGTCACGCACGCTGACCGCTTTTTTGCCGGCTAACTGGATTTGCAGCAGTCGGACTACACCGCTTCCGGTGGCCAGTTCGATGCCTTCGCGATCAATGTTAATGATACTGCCAGGAGACTGGCTGGCAGTCTTATCCAGTGCGCTTGCGTCCCAGATGCGCATGGCAGTATCTCCGACCTGGCCGTGGGCAACAGGCCAGGGATTAAAAGCTCGAATTTTTCTGACGATCTGTTCGGCACTTTGATGCCAGTCAATCAGGGCTTCCTGCTTGTTTAGCTTGTCGGCGTAGATCGCCAGTGATTCATTCTGGGCTATCGCGGGTAACTTCGCGGCGAGGCAATCGTCCAGACAATCAAGCAGGGTTTCTGCACCGAGACAGGCCAGTTTGTCATGCAGACTGCCCCCCGTTTCATCTTCAGTTATCGGACAACTGCGATGGTGGAGCACCGGGCCGGCATCCAGTCCTGCCACCATTTGCATGATGGAGATCCCCGTTTCTGTGTCACCCGCGGCGATTGCGCGCTGGATGGGCGCGGCACCACGCCAGCGAGGCAATAGCGAAGCATGGATATTGATGCAGCCAAGACGTGGGGCATCAAGCGCAGCCTGTGGTAGCAACAGGCCGTAGGCTGCGACGATGACTAAATCGGCGTTTAACGCCTGTAGCTCACGCAATGCATCGCTGGTTTTCAGGGACTCGGGCTGATAAATGGGTATCTGATGTTTTTGTGCCAGTTGCTTGACGGGACTCGACTGCAGCTTTCTGCCCCTGCCAGCGGGCCTGTCAGGCTGGGTATAGACTGCACACAGATCATATTTATCGCATGCGATTAACGCGGCCAGAGAGGTGGCTGCAAATTCGGGTGTACCCGCGAATACGAGCCGCTGTTTAGTGTTAGTCACAGATTCTGTCTTTGTTGTTTTTCCAGCTTCTTGCGAATCCGTTGTTGTTTGAGGCGTGAGAGGTAATCCACGAAGAGCTTGCCTTCGAGATGATCCATCTCATGCTGGATACAGACTGCCAGCAGGCCATCGGCATCCATTTCCTGTAGTTCACCCTGTAGATCCAGAAAACGCACTCGGATCCAGTCGGCGCGCTCTACCGTATCATATATACCGGGTACGGACAGGCAGCCTTCTTCCATTTCCTCGACGCCCTCCGTCTTTATGAGTTCCGGGTTTATCAGGCATAGGGGCTGGTCATTGTCGACCGACACATCACAGACTAGCAGTCGCCGGTGGACATTGACCTGGGTCGCGGCCAGGCCAATGCCGGGAGCCTCATACATGGTCTCCAGCATATCTGCAGCCAGCGTCCTTAGCTCGTCATCAACGGTTTCAACCGGCTCCGCTCGCGTTCGAAGCCGGGGATCCGGGTAGTGAAGAATATTCAAAAGGCTCATTATCGTTAACTAAACAGGTGAAATTTCAATTGTCAGGGATTATACGTGATCACGGATCACGACCAAACCACCTACTAATAAACCTGCGAAGTATAATTAAAAACCAAGAAAAAACAAAAGCATAGGGATAACTGTCGAAATTATATGAGAGCTTTGCCTGGTTAATTCTGTGAAACAGTCATGGATTCGGAAAGGATTGATGCACGAGATGGTTTCCTTGTCGAGTATTTTTGCTAAACTACATTAAGCAAATCGCGTAAGGGTATTGACATGTATAAGAAATTTCTTGCTGGTTTCATGGTGTTAGCATTTTCATGGACACTGAGTGCAGATGAACTCCAGTTGCAGCCCAACCATCCAGACACCTACGTGGTGGTGAAGGGGGATACCTTATGGGACATCTCTGGACGCTTCCTGACCAAGCCCTGGCTTTGGCCTGAAATCTGGGAAGTGAACCCCCAGATCGAAAACCCTCACCTGATTTATCCCGGCGATATGATCAGTTTGCATTATCGTGACGGGAAACCCGTGCTGCGCCTGCAACGTGGCGGTGTCGCCCAGGGTAGAAATGTAAAATTGTCACCCGGAATTCGTGAGTATCAACACGACAATGCCATTCAACCGATTCCGCTGGATGCGATTCGCCAGTTTTTGACCAAACCTCGCGTGGTTGGCAAGGAAGATCTGGAAATGGCTCCCTATATTGTCTCCAGTTATGACGAACATCTGATTAATGGTTCGGGTGCCAAGGTTTATGTACGCGAAGTACAGGAAGGCGCTCCATCCAGATATTCCGTCTACCGCAAAGGCGGTGTGTATAAAAACAAGAATTCAGACGAAGTCCTGGGTTATGAAGCCATTTATGTAGGTGATGCCGTGCTGCAGCGCTATGGCGATCCGGCTACCCTGATTCTGACCGATGTCGATAGAGAAGCGTTGAACGGTGATCGTCTGCTGCCACAGGAAGACGTCCCGGAGCCACAGTTTATTCCACATCCTCCGGTACGCGATATCAATGGCACCATCATTTCAGTCGTAGATGGAGTCTCGCAAATCGGTCAACATCAGGTGGTTGTGCTTAATCTTGGTGATACAGACGGTATAGAAGTTGGCCATGTTATGGGCATTTTCCAGGCCGGTAATGTGGTGCGTGACACTGTCAGCGGCAAGGACGTTGAAGTAGAACCTTTCCGCACCGAGCGCTATGGTGAAAATATCATTGATAATGCCGTATCTGATCTGGTCACCACCATCAAGGCCGCAGCCCATCACATGGGGCCGAATCAGGGCAAAGGTGTTGAAGTACAGTTGCCTGAAGAAAGAATTGGTAATCTGATGGTGTTTAGAACCTTCGAACGAGTCAGTTATGCCCTGGTGATGGATATTTCACGGCCGGTTCACCTGCACGACAGCGTTTCGAACCCCTGATCAGACATCTGCAGCCATGGATGGCCTGAACCTCAAATGAGCCGTCGCGAAGACTGGCGATACTGGCTGGCTCTGAACCGGGTTAGTGGTGTCGGTTCCCGAACCTTTATTTCTCTCCTTGATGTCTTTGGTAACCCGGCTGATGTTTACTCAGCCGGGGTGTCAGCCCTGCGTGAGTGTCGATTGGGTGAGCAGGCAATCGAGCAGATACGCGAACCCGACTGGAACACCGTCGATGCCGATCTGGAGTGGCTGTCACAGCCCGACAGAGCTCTTCTTTGCCTGACTGACACCCATTATCCTGAGCGACTAAAAGAGATTCACGATCCACCCCCGCTGTTGTTTGTGCATGGTGATCCACAGGTCTTACTGACCCCACAACTGGCTATGGTAGGCAGCAGAAATCCAACGAGCGGTGGGGAGCGCACGGCGTTTGAATTTGCCAGAGAGATGGCCCGATATGGGATCAGTATCACCAGTGGCATGGCCCTGGGTATTGATGCCGCAAGTCACCAAGGGGTGCTGAGCAGCGGCGGAATCACCATCGCGGTGATGGGAACCGGACTGGATCGTATCTACCCGGCGAGACATAAGGAACTCGCAGAACAGATTCTTGAAAATGGCGCGTTGATTTCAGAATTCCCCCCCGGCACACGTGCAGAAGCAAAAAATTTCCCGCGCAGGAATCGGATAATAAGTGGGATGAGTTTTGGCACACTGGTGGTTGAAGCAGCCCTGCGTAGTGGTTCGTTGATCTCGGCGCGGCATGCCATGGAACAGGGGCGTGAGGTCTTTGCAATTCCGGGTTCGATTCATAATCCACTGGCACGAGGTTGTCACCGTTTAATCCGACAGGGGGCAAAACTGGTTGAGTCGGTGACAGACATTATGGAAGAACTCACAGAGTTGTTACCCAGCCGACTGGACTTCGACATCGATTCCGAAGCGGCACCGGGCAGAGAGGAAGAGAGCTGGTTTGATGAAGAGTACCGCGGCCTGTTGAATACCCTGGGCCATGACCCGATGAGTATTGACCAACTGGTGCAGCTTTCTGGATTGACGGCTAACGCTGTTTCATCCATGCTGTTAGTATTGGAACTCAAAGATATCGTTAGTTCTCAGCCTGGAGGTAAGTACATCAGGCTGTGAAAGGGTAAGGTGCATGAAACAATCAATACTGGATATTCTGATCTATCTGTTCGAGCATTATATGGATGAAGAATCAGAATTCGGTCTCGATCACGAAGTGATTGGGGTTGAACTGCGGGAAGCGGGTTTTGACCCACTGCAGGTAAACAAGGCGTTTGAATGGCTGGAAGGGCTTGCGCTCCAGCAAATGGGCAATAAAGACGAAAAACAGCAGGCACTCAATTCGATTCGCATCTACACCCGCCACGAAGTCAACAAGCTGGATCTTGAAAGCAGGGGGTTCCTGTTGTTTCTGGAACAGGTAGGTGTGTTAGATGCGCGCAGTCGTGAGTTGGTCATCGATCGCCTGATGGCACTTGAGACAGACGACATCGATCTGGAGCAGGTCAAATGGGTTGCTCTGATGGTACTGTTCAATCAGCCAGGCCATGAAGAGGCATTCTCATGGATGGAGGATCTGGTAATGGACGAATTTAATAGCGCTGTGCTTCACTGAATCGTCTGTTCATTAATTTTATTTCACAAACGCAGATCTTAGTCTGCGTTTTTTATTAGAAAACATGGCTAAAAATCTTCTTATCGTTGAATCTCCGGCGAAGTCCAAGACCATTAAAAAATATCTTGGTAAGGACTTCGAGGTACTCGCTTCCTATGGTCATGTCCGTGACCTGTTACCCAAGGAGGGAGCGGTCGATCCTGACAATGGCTTCGCCATGCGTTACGAGGCAATTGAAAAAAATGCCCGGCATGTTGATGCCATCGTCAAGGCACTGAAAAAAGCTGAAACACTGTATCTGGCGACTGATCCGGATCGCGAGGGTGAGGCCATTTCATGGCATCTGGTAGAGATGCTTAAACAGCGCAAGCTGCTAAAAAACAAATCTATCTATCGTGTCGTATTCAATGAGATTACGCGCAACGCGGTGACCGATGCCGTTGAGCATCCTCGCGAATTATCGATCGATCTGATTAACGCTCAACAGGCGCGTCGCGCGCTGGATTATCTCGTTGGCTTTAATCTCTCCCCACTGTTGTGGAAAAAAATCAGGCGCGGGTTATCCGCCGGTCGCGTGCAAAGCCCGGCCTTACGCATGATCGTCGAGCGAGAACTGGAAATTGAGGCCTTTAAGGCCCGTGAATACTGGACGATTGAGGCAGATCTCACCCGTGAAAAACATCCTTTTATTGCACGACTGAGTGAATTTAAGGGTGACAAAATAAAACAGTTCAGTATCGAAACGGCGGAACATGCGAAACAGGTTAGAGAGGCTTCGCTGGCGGTATCCGAGCAGGGTATGACGGTACTGAAAGTAGAAAAGAAAAAACGTAGGCGTAACCCTGCTCCCCCCTTTATTACTTCAACATTGCAGCAGGAAGGCGGGCGCAAACTGGGTTTTACCGCACAGCGCACCATGCGCGTAGCGCAGCAGTTATATGAAGGTATCGACATCGGTGGTGAGACGGTGGGTTTGATTACCTATATGCGTACCGACTCGGTGACTCTGGCTGCAGATGCCCTGCAGGAAATAAGGGAGTTTATCGAACGGCGTTACGGCAAGGACAGCCTGCCAGCCGAAGCCAGGCACTTCAAGAGCAAATCAAAGAATGCCCAGGAGGCGCATGAGGCGGTTCGTCCCTCGTCGATACGCAGAACACCGGTTCAACTGGAATCACATTTAAGCAAGGAACAGTTCAGACTCTACGAATTGATCTGGAAACGAACCGTCGCCTGCCAGATGACGCATGCGACCCTGGATACCGTGGCCGCCGATATCGCCTGTGGTGAAGACATTACCTTTCGTGCCACCGGCTCCAGTATTGCTGATGCGGGCTTCATGGCGGTCTATCAGGAAGGCGTGGATGAGGCGAGTGCCAATAACGATGAGAAATTGTTACCCACACTGACTAAGGGGGATGTATTAAACGTCGCGGACATCCGTGCCGATCAACATTTCACCGAACCTCCACCGCGATACACCGAAGCCAGCCTGGTCAAATCACTGGAAGAATATGGCATCGGCCGGCCCTCGACCTATGCCAGCATCATCTCGACCCTGCAGAACCGTGAATATGTCGAACTGGAGAAGAAGCGCTTTACACCAACTGATGTGGGACGGGTGGTGAACAAGTTCCTGACCGAACATTTTTCTGATTACGTGGATTACGACTTTACCGCACATCTGGAAGATGAACTGGATGAAATCTCACGTGGTGAGCGTGCCTGGGTACCGCTAATGGACGCGTTCTGGGGTAAATTCCGTGACCTGGTGAAAAACAAGGAAGAAACCGTCAAGCGTGAAGATGTCACCCAGGAAAAGATGGATGAAAATTGTCCCAAGTGTGGCACACAGTTGTCTATCAGGCTGGGAAGACGCGGACGATTCATTGGTTGCGGCGGATATCCTGAATGTGACTATACCCGTAATGTCGATGGCGATAGTGAAACATCGACAGAGCCGGAAGTGGTGGAAGGTCGACAATGTCCGCAGTGCGAATCGCCATTGATCATTCGCCAGGGGCGTTATGGCAAGTTTATTGGGTGTAGCGGATATCCGAATTGTCGCTTTATAGAATCTCTTGAAAAACCAACAGATACCGGTGTCGAATGTCCAGAATGCCATAAGGGCAGCCTGCAGCAGCGTAAGTCACGGAGGGGTAAGATTTTTTATTCCTGCTCGACCTATCCCGACTGTAGTTATGCCATATGGAATGAGCCGGTTAATACGCCATGCCCGGACTGTAACTGGCCAATTTTGAGCCTCAAAGTGACCAAACGACGCGGTGCGGAGCATGTTTGTCCACAGAAGGATTGTGGCTATAGTCAGGCAGTGGAGCAGCCCGAGGAAGAAAACTCGACGGCTTCCTGAGCCTGGCGAATCAGTTTTTTATACGAACGACACTCGCCAGGGACACCATACAGGGCTAGAATGCGCCGGCTTTAATACACTGTGTGGAGAGAATAGTGTCTGAAAGATTTGTAGCGATACTGATGGGGTCAGGTTCTGACCTGCCAGTAATGCAAGCAACAGCCGAATTCCTTAAATATCTGGAGTCAGTGCAGTGGTGAATTTTTCCTCTGTAGAGGCCAATGCACAAGGCATCATGCAAAAGGATGCCGAGCTAACCGCGAAACTCGGCTCTTGACCGACTGGCATCTGTCTCAGGCCGTCAGAGCGTTACGGCAAGGTGGGGTTATAGCCTATCCAACCGAGGCCGTATTCGGTCTCGGTTGTGATCCGGCCAATGCCGGAGCTGTCGAGCGCATCCTGAATCTCAAGCAGCGATCTATGGCTAAGGGACTAATACTCATAGCAGCAGATGTAGAACAGTTGCAGGACTGGGTTTATTTTCCGAACGGCAGTATTAAACAACGTGTAGTGGCATCGTGGCCAGGCCCAAACACCTGGATACTCCCCTGTTTGCCCGGCGTGCCAGGTTGTTTGACCGGCGATCATGAGAGTCTTGCAGTGCGAGTCACCAACCACCCCACTGCGGCAAAGCTCTGTAGTCGCTTTGGTCCTCTGGTGTCTACCAGCGCTAATCTGAGTGGCAGAAAGTCGGCGCGCACCCCCCTCCAGGTACGCAGTCAATTCGCGACAGCACTGGATTATATTCTGCCTGGAGTGGTAGACAGACGGATGTCTGCCTCAACAATTCGTGATGCATGGACTAATCAGCAACTGCGATAAGCACTATTCCATAGAAGTTGAAAAATCCCTGAATTCATTAAGATTCTGTATTGACACAGCGGCCATTATTTTACAGAATGGCCGGCTTGAGTTTTGGAGGGGTACCCAAGCGGTCAACGGGAGCAGACTGTAAATCTGCCGGCTCAGCCTTCGCAGGTTCGAATCCTGCCCCCTCCACCATAAATGGTCAGAAACACCGGCCATGACAATGGGTGGCGAGAGTGATAGAACCCTCGCGCAAGTATTGTGCGGGTGTAGTTCAATGGTAGAACCTCAGCCTTCCAAGCTGATGATGTGGGTTCGATCCCCATCACCCGCTCCAGATGTGCGCCCATATAGCTCAGATGGTAGAGCGCGTCCTTGGTAAGGACGAGGTCACCGGTTCAATTCCGGTTATGGGCTCCAGTAAACACGCGTTGGATAGATTATCCAGCTGGTAATGACTTTAGATAGATCTTGGGGAGAAACCTTAAATGTCCAAGGAGAAGTTTGAAAGAACAAAACCACATGTCAACGTAGGCACAATCGGTCACGTTGATCATGGTAAGACCACGCTGACCGCAGCGTTGACGATCACGTCAGCCCTGAAGTTTGGTGGTGAGACAAAGGCCTACG
>JBFIID010000077.1:0-9576 GCA_041601415.1 Gammaproteobacteria bacterium | reverse complement strand
TACCGCCTGGTTCCCACAATGCTGCCCGGCGACGCTGGTAACGCGCTCGGCGGAGCGCATCAGGCTCTTCCTGCAGGAACACGGCGACATCATCCTCAAACCCCTGGATGGTATGGGCGGGGCCTCTATCTTTCGGATTCAGGCGAAAGACAGAAATACCAATGTGATCATCGAGACGCTGACCCAGCACGGTTCCCACTTCGCGATGGCGCAGAAATTCATCCCCGAGATTAGCCACGGCGATAAACGCATTCTGGTGATCGATGGTGAACCGGTGCCCTACGCTCTCGCACGTATCCCTGCGGCAGGTGAAAACCGGGGTAATCTGGCCGCCGGGGGCAGTAGCAAAGGGGTGGAATTGACGGAGCGCGATCGCTGGATCTGCGCCCAGGTAGCACCAACCCTGAAGGCCAAAGGCCTGCTCTTTGTTGGTCTGGATGTGATTGGTGATTACCTGACTGAAATCAATGTGACCAGCCCAACCTGTATCCGTGAACTTGACTCACTCTACAATTTAAACATTGCTGATCAGTTGATGTCTGCGATTGAGAATAAACTGCAGGTATAATCCTCGCACATTATGAGAATCTACCGAGTTGACTGAAACAAACGCCAGACCCGTGGCGCGTATTACAACATCCGATCGCATGGGCCTGACCCTGTGTCTTGCGATCATCGTGCATGCGATCTTCATTCTCGGCATCGGTTTCACCCAGACCGAAGAACAGCCCCCGCTTTACCAGACGCTGGACATTATTCTGGTTCAGGAAAAAAGTGAAAAGGCACCGGAAGACGCCGATTACCTGGCGCAGGCGAGTGTTGAAGGTGGCGGTGAGCACGATGAACCTGACAGCCCTTCAACACCGGTTAAAGCACCGTTACCCGCACCTGTTCCCGAAATCGTTTCCCAGGCCCCTCCGCCGGAACCTGTCAGCCCGCCGGTAGAACAGGTAACACCCGAACCGCTGGAGTCCGAACCCGCACCACCCGCTCCAGTGGAAGAAGTACCACTGCTGGTGGAGACACCGGCACCCGCGCAACCCTTGCCGCCTCCCGTGGCAGAGGTAAAAACACCGCCGGTTGAAAAACCGGAACCGGTGGCCAGCGCCAAACCCAGTCCACCCCCGGTAAAGGCCAGGCCTTCTGCCGCCGCGCTGATCAGCAACTCGTTTGCGATCGCCAGTCTGAATGCCGAGATCAAACAGCGCCTGCAGAACAAATCAAAACGCCCAAGACGCAAATATATCTCTGCCTCGACGCGGGAATATAAATTTGCCGCCTACATGGAAGCGTGGCGCGCCAAGGTTGAGCGTGTGGGCAATCTCAATTACCCGGACGAAGCACGACGTAAGAAACTCTCTGGCCAACTCATCATGGATGTGGCTCTGCTGCCCGACGGCAGTGTTAAGGAGATCACCATACGACGCTCCTCGGGGCACCAGGTGCTTGACGATTCCGCCATGCGCATCGTCAAGCTGGCCTCACCGTTTGCACGTTTCCCGGACAATATCAGTAAGGAGGTCGACATCCTGCACATCACGCGCACCTGGAAATTTCTTAATACCTCTAAATTTTCCAGTCGTTAGGGTGGTTTGACGGACTGTCGTATCCAGGCCATTGGGCTGACACGACAGTTGCACGCCAAACTAATCCGTCCCGTACTCGTCTCGATACGCCTGCACCCTCGGCAGATGTTCCTGTAATTCGGTACTGCTCCCCAGATACTCGATCATATTTTCCAGTGCGATGATGTTTAGCACCTGCAGGCCGTGACGTTGCTCCACTTCCTGAATCGCCGAGGTTTTACCCTGCCCCCGTTCCTGTCGATCCATGGCAATACTGACACCACAGGGAGTGGCACCGGCCGCGCGAATAATCTCGACCGACTCATTCACCGAGGTGCCCGCCGAGATCACGTCATCAATAATAATCACTCTGCCCGCCAGAGGCGCACCCAGGGTCATGCCACCTTCGCCATGATCCTTAACTTCCTTGCGATTGAAGCAATAAGGGACATCCCGATCATGCTTTGCCGACAGCGCGATGGCCACGGACGAGGCCAGCGGAATACCCTTGTAAGCCGGGCCGTAAACCATATCAAACTCAATACCGGAGTTTATTATCGAGGCAGCGTAGTATTCGCCCAGTCTGGCCAGCGCGGTGCCGGTATTGAACAGGCCGGTATTAAAAAAGTAGGGGCTTAGCCGACCGGATTTAAGCGTGAATTCGCCGAATTTAAGTACCTGATAGTCCAGTGCGAACTGGATAAACTGTTCCTGATATTTTTCCATGATGATCTCTTAAGCGGGTGTGCGTGTGGGGTTTTGGTCGGGTATGATACAGCGCCTCAGAGTGTCAGGATAGAGTCGATGAAAGTCATTTCCGCCAACCTAAACGGTATCCGCGCCGCCCATCGCAAGGGGTTTTTTGACTGGATGCCCAGACAGAATGCAGACGTCATCTGCATTCAGGAAACCAAGGCACAGGTACACCAGCTTGAACAGGCCATCCTCAATCCCGAGGGTTATCATGCCTGCTTCCATGATGCCGAAAAAAAAGGTTATAGCGGTGTCGCAATCTATTCAAGGCAGAAGCCGGACAGGGTCATCCGTGGCCTTGGCGAAGGCTTTGAGGATATGGATGCCGAGGGTCGTTATATCCAGGTCGATTTCGGTAAACTCAGTATCGCCTCAATCTATCTGCCATCTGGTTCATCGAAGGATGAACGCCAGTTGATAAAATTCGACTTCATGCAGCGACTCGAAGAACGTATGAACGGCATGCGGCGTCAACGACGCGAATATATTCTCTGTGGTGACTGGAATATCGTGCATCGGGAAATCGATATTAAAAACTTTAAGTCGAATCAGAAAAACTCCGGCTGTCTACCGGAAGAACGCGCCTGGCTGGATAAGTTATTCGGTTCTATGGGCTGGGGCGATGCCTTTCGTGCGGTGAATCAGGAAGCGGAGCAATATACCTGGTGGTCTAACCGGGGTCAGGCCTGGGCAAATAATGTCGGATGGCGCATTGATTATCAGGTCATCACCCCTGGTTTAATCGATCGGGTAAAGGCGGCATCTATCTACAGGGATGAACGTTTTTCGGATCATGCACCGCTGATCCTGGAATACGAAATGAAGTCTGAGGTTTAAAACGACAGACGCCTGACCATCGTCAGGCGTCTTTCAGATGATGATCGGTGGTTCTAGTTGGTAAAGAACTGCTGCATGAAATTAATGGTATAGGTTTCTTCCTGACCTTCAGGAGTGACATCAATCTTGAACTTAAGGGTTTCTTCATTCGCTACGCGCATTTCCCCGATGTAGTAAATCGCGCCCTTTTCCTTGATCTCGCGCACCGGTAATTCACGTAACTGCGCGCTCAGGTTGGTCGCTGTGACTTCGACTTCCGCCGTTACCGGCGTGGCTGTGGTACCCATCACTTTCTTCAGAATCGATATATTCAGCAGGGCGCGGTTCTTACTACGTGAGATGTTGTAACTCTTGGCAACCGACGCATCGAGGATGGTGGTCGGGAAGGCATTGTAGTGAATCGTGTAGTCACCAAATGTGGTTGACTGTTCAGCAGAGCATGCCAGTGTAAACAGGCCGAACACGGCAGCGGTAAGAATTCTGGAGATCTTGATCGACATGGCGGATTCCTTCTTCTGTTTTATTCTGTATATGAGTATAACGGGTGATCAGGGCTTTTTCGCTATCCTGACTGCCAGCTTGGACGATCGTCTTTATCACTCCTTATATCAAAAGATCGGCGTATTCCTTAAGACCTCGCTAATCGGGTTTGTTCCATTTCCATCATGCGCATTTTATTCCGCATCTTCGCTTAATAACTGATCCATCCATGCCGGTTGTTTTTGTGGGGATTCGATACGCACGCGCTTTAGACGACTGCTGTCACCGCTGATCAGGCGAACCCGTGACTTACTGACACCGAACTCACGGGCTAGATATTGCTGCAGGTATTTGTTCGCCTTGCCATCGACCGGCGGCGCTGTGGTACGCAGGCGGATACGCTGGTCGTGCAGACCGATGACTTCGTCACGTTTTGCATTCGGTTGCACGTGCAGTCTCAGGATCAGATCCTCACCGTCGCGCTGATACCAGTCCGGCATGGACAAAGTGCCCTGCTAAAGCAGACTCCAACCCGTTTTGGTCAGGGGGTCAACAAACAGAATGTTCACCAGCTGGATACCGATGAGCACCAGCAGAGGTGACAGGTCCAGACCGCCCATGGCAGGCAGCATATTACGCACCGGCCTGAGTAGTGGTTCGGTAATGCTGTAAATAATACTGGTCATCGGGTTATAGGCACCCGGTGAAACCCAGCTCAACACCACCTGAATGATGATCGAGAATAAAAACACATTAAGAAACAGAGACAACAGCCCGGCTATAGAAATGACCAGCATGCCGATAAATGCAGGTGAACCACCCAGCATAATGATCACCAGTGCGGTTTCGATGAGCTTCAGGCCCAACAACAAAACGATACATGACCAGTCAATCCCCCCGACGCCGGGGATCACGCGCCGCAGAGGCTGCAACACAGGGTTGGTTGCCTTCAGAATGAATTGCGAAATCTGATTATAAGGATCTACCCGCAGGGTCTGAAACAGAAGGCGCAGCATCACAATCAACAGGTACAGGCCAAACAGGGTAGTAACCAGAAAGCTCCCCGCATTCGTTATCGGATCACCCATCAGGAAGCCCCAAACTCGTCAGCCAGCTCCCGTGAGCGCTGTGCCGCAGCGGTCAGAGCCTGCTTGAAAATACCCGGCAAATTCTGCTCCTGCATCACATCCAGCGCAGCCGCTGTGGTTCCGCCGGGTGAGGTCACCTGAACCCTCAGTGCAGCAGGTTCGGCGGTACTTTCCAGCGCCATCTTGGCCGCGCCAAAGGCGGTCTGCAGGGTCAGCAAACGTGCCTGTTCCGCTGACAGACCGAGAGATACAGCGGCCTCCTCCATCGCTTCCATGACCAGAAAGTAATAGGCCGGGCCACTGCCGGAAACGGCTGTCACCGCATCCATCTGATCTTCATCATCGAGCCACAGGGTCAGCCCTGTGCTGCGCATGATGCTCTCTGCAATATCGCGTTGTTTTTCTGAAACACCGTCGGTCGCATAGAGGGCGGCGGCCCCGCTTTTCACCAGTGCCGGTGTATTTGGCATGACCCGTACTACCGGGCTATCAGGTGCCAGCCACTGACGTATATGTCCGGTTTTGATACCTGCCGCTATCGAAATGATCAGGGCCTTATTCTCGATGATGCTATCGGCAAGCTCTGCAACCACTGACTTTAATGCCTGCGGTTTGACCGCAAGGATCACAATCTCGGCATCCGCAACGGCTTCCAGATTATCGTTCGTGGTATTAATCGAATAGTGTTCACGCAGATGCGCAAGACGCTCGGTGTCCGGATCTGAGACACGGATATTCTCTGCCGGATAGCCATCTTGCAATAATCCACCAATTAAACACTGGCCCATATTGCCACAGCCGATAAATGCAAGTTTTGCGTTATTCATTGCGTTCAACTCCGAATCATTTTCCTAAAGCGGTTAATGCGACTCAACGGCGCGCTCCAAACAGCGCTGTACCAATCCTGACCATGGTGGCGCCCGACATAATAGCGGCTTCCATATCATTCGTCGTTCCCATTGATAAGGTATCAAGCTCAACGCCATCATCAATCAATTGTTGCTGTAGAGATGATAACGCAGCAAAGCCGGAACATTGTTGACTGAAATCAGCGCTGGGTGCGGGTAATGCCATCAGTCCCCGCAGTCGCAGTGAGGGCAGTTGTCGCACCGCAGCAACCAGTTCCGCAAGCTCGGCTGGCGCGACACCCGACTTACTGGCCTCACCGCTGATATTAACCTGTAGACAGATATTCAATGGTGTTTGATGCTGGCTGCGGTGCTCGTTTAATCGTTTTGCAATCTTCAGGCGGTCTACTGTATGAACCCAGTCAAATAATGCGGCAATGGTGCGGGTCTTGTTGGACTGAATGCTGCCTATAAAATGCCACTCTATCTGCAGATCTTTTAGCCCGGTGATTTTGCTCTCAGCTTCCTGTAGATAGTTTTCTGCAAAACAGCGTTGGCCGCAATCATAGGCTGCACGCAGAGCATCTGCGGCCTGTGTCTTGCTCACAGCCAGTAGCTGTACGCTATTCGGCGATCTTGCGGCAGCAATTTCTGCCGCATGGATACGCTCCTGCAGCCTGGATATGGACTGTTCAATACTCTTCATTGTGTATATATTTAGAATCGAACTTTCAGATTTACTGTTTCAGGCTGTGCTGCCCATAAACAGTACAGCACAGAATGCCCGGGGCTCAATCAAAAGCACACAGTTCCTCATGTGTACTATCACAGGCAGTGTAGCGCAGTTGATCTGAGCTTTTCAGACCTGGCTGAGCATACAGTGAGCAACTGACAGGCACTACAGCGACGTATAATAACAACGGGAGTCAGCAATGGATATCGGCGAACTTTTAGCGTTTGGGGTGAAAAATGGTTGTTCGGATTTACATCTGTCCGCAGGCCTACCCCCCATGATTCGTGTAGATGGTGATGTCAGACGCATCAATGTACCTGCACTCGAACACAAAGACGTACACGACATGGTGTACGACATCATGAACGACAAACAACGCAAGGACTATGAAGAGTTTCTCGAGTGTGACTTTTCCTTCGAAGTACCCGGTCTGGCCCGTTTCCGTGTCAATGCCTTCAATCACAATCGTGGCTCAGGTGCCGTGTTCAGAACCATTCCATCCGAAATTCTGAGCCTCGAACAACTCAATGCGCCCGACATTTTCAAGGAGATCTCAGACACCCCTCGCGGTGTCGTACTGGTCACCGGACCGACCGGTTCTGGTAAGTCTACGACGCTGGCAGCGATGGTTAATCACAAGAACGAAACTGAATACGGCCACATCCTGACGGTTGAGGATCCGATCGAATTTGTGCATGAAAGTAAGAAATGCCTGATTAACCAGCGCGAGGTTCACCGCGACACACTAGGCTTTAACGAAGCCCTGCGCTCGGCCCTGCGTGAAGATCCGGACGTGATTCTGGTGGGTGAAATGCGCGATCTCGAAACTATCCGTCTGGCCCTGTCTGCGGCAGAAACAGGCCATCTGGTGTTTGGCACCCTGCATACAAGTTCGGCCGCCAAAACCATTGACCGAATTGTGGACGTATTCCCTGCGGAAGAAAAAGACATGATCCGTGCAATGCTATCAGAATCACTGAAAGCGGTTATTTCACAGACCTTGCTGAAAAAACAGGGCGGTGGTCGCGTCGCTGCGCATGAAATCATGATCGGTACCCCGGCTATTCGAAACCTGATTCGTGAAAATAAAATCGCGCAGATGTACTCAGCGATTCAGACAGGTCAGCAATTTGGTATGCAAACACTTGATCAGAACCTCAATGATCTGGTGAACAAAAATGTAGTCACACGTCAGGAAGCACGCAGCAAGGCATCCAACAAGGATTCGTTCTAAACTGACCGATTGACCGTATTTAGGGAGCACAGGTATGGAAAGAGAACAAGCGATAAAATACATGCGCGATCTGTTGAAGCTGATGGTCGAAAAAGGCAGCTCCGACATGTTCATCACTCTGGGCTTTCCGCCTGCAATCAAGATAGATGGCAAAGTAACCCCTGTCTCCAAAACAGCACTAACCGCAGATAACACCAAAGCCCTTACCTACGCGATCATGAACGACCGCCAGATTAAGGAATTCGAGGCCACCAAGGAATGTAATTTTGCTATAAATCCTACCGGCATTGGTCGCTTCCGTTGTAATGCCTACGTACAGCAGGGCGCATCGGGAATGGTGTTACGTGTGATTGAGACCGATGTGCCAAATGCTACAAAACTGGGCTTGCCAAGCGTGCTCACTGAAGTCGCAATGAACAAGCGCGGTCTGGTCATCATGGTAGGTGGCACAGGCTCAGGTAAGTCCACCTCGCTCGCCGCAATGATCAACCATCGTAATGAAAACTCATATGGTCACATCATTACCATCGAAGATCCGATTGAGTATGTGCATCCCCACAAGAACTGCATCATCATGCAACGCGAAGTGGGAGTGGATACAGATGACTGGGAAATTGCACTGAAGAATACCCTGCGACAGGCACCGGACGTCATTCTGCTGGGTGAGATTCGTGATCGGGAAACCATGGAGTTCGCTATCGCCTTTGCCGAAACCGGACATCTGGCAATGGCAACATTGCACGCCAACAGCGCCAACCAGGCACTGGATCGCATCATCAACTTTTTCCCGGAAGAACGTAAACAACAGTTGTTGATGGATTTATCACTCAACCTGAAGGGAATTATCTCACAGCGACTATTGAAGAAACCCGATGGAAAGGGCCGTGTTGCCGCTATTGAAATACTACTCAATTCACCATTGATCGCCGATCTTATCCTTAAGGGAGAGGTACATGAGATCAAGAACATTATGTCCAAGTCGAATGAACTGGGCATGAAAACCTTTGACCAGTGCCTGTTCGATCTTTATGAATCCGACCAGATTACATTCGATGACGCACTACGAAATGCCGACTCCGTCAATGAACTGCGCCTGCGCATCAAACTCGAGGGTAAGGATGCCAAGGGCTCGGACAAGATGGCGGGACTCGACCATCTCAGTCTTGAAGAAGGCGATGAAGAGAGTGGCATGCTCCGCTAATGACACAGCATCAATACATTCAGGTTACTTAGACAAACAGATGAAGGAATTGCAATGGACTTACAGCCCTATCTGAAACTGGTGGTCGAGAAGGATGCTTCCGATCTTTTCATCACGACCGACTCACCGGTCAAGATCAAGATAGAAGGCAAGATACAATCTGTCGGCAAAACCGTGCTTGATGGTGATATGACGCGCGCCGCCGCCTATAACATTATGTCCGACCATAACATTCAGCAATTCGAGGAGAATCTCGAATCAGATTTCGCTATCGCAATGCCTGACGGTTCCGCTCGCTTCCGTGTCAATGTGTTTCGACAACGAGGCGATGTCGGTATGGTTCTGCGTCGCATTCCAACCAGCATCCCAACCGTTGAAGAACTAAAGTTACCTGAAATTCTCAGCGAACTGATCATGCACAAACGCGGCCTTATACTGATGGTGGGCGCAACGGGTTCCGGCAAATCAACGACACTCGCGGCAATGTTAAACCATCGTAATCAGAACATGGCCGGTCACATTCTCACCATTGAAGATCCCGTAGAGTTTTCACACCCGAATCTGAAATCGATCATTAATCAACGAGAAGTCGGTGTAGATACCGAATCTTATGCCCGTGCCCTGAAGGCCTCATTGCGCGAAGCACCCGATGTGATTTTGATCGGTGAAATTCGTGACCGCGTGACCATGGAGGCCGCAATGGAACTGTGTAATACCGGTCATCTTGCGATCTCTACCCTGCATGCGAATAATGCAAACCAGGCGATGGAACGTGTGATCAACATGTTTCCACAAAACCTGCATAAGCAGTTGTTCATGGATCTGTCACTCAATTTA
>JBFIID010000076.1:0-9679 GCA_041601415.1 Gammaproteobacteria bacterium | reverse complement strand
ACGAACGGTATACATAATTGAGCGCTTATCTATTAAGGCCACTACTCTGATCCGCTCACCCTGAGTTTATCGAAGGGTGTTTGATGCCGTACCAACCCATGCTTCGACAGGCTCAGCTCGAACGGAGATAATAGGTTTCACTTCGACAAACTCCTCACGATCGGGGTAGACATCCGGTTCGAACTTCAGACCTCCATATCAAGTTCCTTGATTTTACGGGTCAGTGTATTACGCCCCCAACCAAGTAGTTTGGCTGCTTCCTGACGTCTGCCTCCGGTTTTATTCATCGCTGATTCGATCATGATGCGTTCGAAGGTAGGCAGGGCATTGTGCAACAGATCGGTCTCGCCTCCGGCCAGGTGACGTTCCGCCCATGAACGTAGCATTGCCTCCCAGTCGCCCTGCTCTCCCTGGTAGTCCTCAGACTGGCGCAGGTCGTGTGGAAGATCGACGACATGCACTTCCTGTGCAGGTGCCATCACCGTAATCCAGCGACAGATGTTTTCTAACTGTCGCACGTTACCGGGCCAGTCCAGTGAATTAATAAAGTCTATCGTTTCCGGTAAAAGACGTTTCGGTTCTACACCGAGTTCTTCCGCCGCGGCGGGCAGAAAATGATCAATCAATAATGGAATGTCTTCCTTACGATCACGCAAGGGGGGTATGTGCAATCTAATCACGTTTAAACGGTGGAAGAGGTCCTCTCGAAAGTCTCCGTTTCTGACCCGTTGTTCCAGATCCTGATGGGTCGCAGCGATGACTCTTACATTAACCTTGATCGGCACATGTCCACCGACTCTATAGAACATTCCGTCTGCCAGTACGCGAAGTAAACGTGTCTGCAACTCGGCTGGCATGTCTCCAATTTCATCCAGGAACAGGGTGCCATCATCGGCCTGTTCGAAACGTCCGATTCGTTGTGATGTGGCTCCTGTGAAGGCGCCTTTTTCGTGTCCGAATAATTCAGATTCCAGCAAATCACGCGGTATTGCTGCGGTATTGAGTGCGATAAAGGGTAGTTCTGCACGCGGACTATGCAGGTGCAGGGCACGCGCAACCAGTTCTTTACCCGTTCCGGATTCTCCAGTCAGAAGAATATTTATATTCGCACGAGACAACCTACCGATTGCGCGAAAAACTTCCTGCATCGCAGGCGCGGCTCCGATGATTTCAGAGATGTTTGATGTATCGATGATCTCTTCATCCTGCGCCTGGACTCCACTGTTTTTCTTCACCGCTCGCTGCACAATACTTACGGCTTCATCCACGTCGAATGGCTTGGGCAGGTATTCGAAAGCACCACCCTTGAATGCGGCAACGGCCTTATCGAGATCGGCGAACGCAGTCATGATAATCACCGGGAGTTCCGGCTTTTGTTCCTTGATCTTATCCAGCAGGGTCAGTCCATCCATGCCTGGCATACGAATATCAGAGACCACAACGTCAGGTTGTTCTACTGCAAGCTTTCTGATCAGTTTATCGGCGGAATCAAAACAGGTAACGTTCATATGCGCCTGACTAATCGCCTTCTCGAGTACCCATCTAATTGAACGGTCATCATCGACGACCCATACTTCATGACTCATGCTTTGTTCCTCTGGATAAGGGTAACCAGATAGTAAAACAGGTATTACCTGGCACACTCTGACAGGCAATTACGCCATCATGATAGTGCGCCATGGATTGAGCGATTGAGAGCCCCAGTCCGGTTCCTTCTTCCCTGCCTGTAACCATTGGATAAAATATAGATTCTTTTATGTCGGACGGAATGCCGGGGCCGTCATCGATGACATCGACGCGCAACACCAGGCGATAACGATTCAGTCCGATGGTGAATTGTCGTTCTGTTCGGGTACATAGTTTGATCGTGCCGGGTCTGTTTCCTATCGACTGTGCGGCGTTACGCACCACATTCAGAAATGCCTGGATCAATTGATCCCGATCGGCCAACAGGTTTGGAATACTCGGATCATAATCACGTTCTATCTTGATACATCTGGAGGTTTCCGCGGAGACCAGTTGCCTTACATGCTCAAGAATTTCATGGATATTGATGTCTTTTTTATCCGGCAGCGCTTTCGGTCCCGACATACGATCAAGCAATTTACGCAGTCTATCGGCTTCCTGAATAATGATTCGTGTGTACTCTTTCAGCTCTTCACTGTGAAGTTCTCGTTCCAGCAATTGTGCTGCGCCGCGCAGACCGCCCAATGGGTTTTTTATTTCATGCGCCATGCCCCGTACTAACGCACTGGAGACATTGTGCTGGGCAATAATATTCTCTTCCCTGAGCACCCGCTGATGCCAGTCCGCATTACTTAGTTCGACCAGTACAGTTGCGCCGTCCAGTTCCGTGTGTACCGGTGAAACGATGCAATCGACATAAATGGTATTACCCGGCGCCAGAATGATCTGCATGTTTCTCTCTGTATACGATGCACCCGTCTCAAGCCCTCTTGTCACCGCCGCGCTGAATTCAGGAACACCAGGGACAACCTTCTCCGCACAACTACCGAGTATCTGCCGAGCACTGCAGGACAACAGGCTCTCTGCTGCCGTATTCATGCTGCACAGCGCCCCATTTTTATCGAATAACATGACGGCTGTAGTCAGGCTATCCAGTAATCGTTGTGCTTCTTTGGACTTAATCATTTGGCCCTTATCACTATCGCACCATCTTGGTGCACTCATACCATAGCTCATTTATAAATCACACCCAACATAGTTAAGTCCGTTTAATAAAAACAATAAGTTAGAAGATTTTATCGGTTTTAATGTTGAAACCATTTTGTACTGTGTAAGACTTTGCAAAAAGCGAACCAAGTCTTTCAGCTGGGTATATGCGCGCATACGTCTCAACAGGAGACGGCGCGGATCGGACTATTTCAGGGTTTTTTGAAGTGTCGTTTGAGATGAATTGTGATGGGATTGGAACGGATTACGGGCTTGCCCTGTTTATCAACAATCACAGCCTGTAACTGGTAACTACCGCGCGCGAGATTTTCAAGTTGTACAGAGGTCGCACTGACAGGCTCGGAATAAGGATTTCCATTGACCTGTAGAACCATTTTATGACCAAAGGCATATGACAGTGCAGGCCTGACCTGAACAGAGACACTGACATTACCTGTGTTGTCCTGAATCACTGCATCATGCTGGGGGCTTGTGATCGCTACCGACTTGTATTCGGGGGCCTGTCTTTCTGGTTTGGGCGTTGTATTGCTGGCGGCAGGTAAGCGTGGTGCACTATATGTCTGCACTTCCCGCTCCGGGATTTCCTCAGCACCGGGTCTGGGTGTGTCCGAGTAAATTGTATTGCCTTCTTCGTCGAGCCACTTATAGGTCACGGCCTGCACACTTGCAGCAGAGATACCCAACAATAGTATCAATGACAGACAGTTAAGTAGATTTCTCATAAGCCTCAGCATATCAAAGTATCAGTAGTAGACAAGCCATTGAGAGGTTTGGCAACTGAAAAAGTTCAGCCAAAAAAAAAGCCCCCTGACGGGGGCTTTTTTCTAGTGCTGTATTGCTTACATGCTGTAGTACATGTCGAATTCCACCGGGTGGGTGGTCATACGCATGGTGGTTACGTCTTCCATCTTCAGACCGATGTAGGCATCGATCATGTCGTCGGTGAATACACCACCGGCGGTCAGGAATGCACGGTCTGAATCCAGATGTTCCAGCGCTTCTTCCAGAGATGCTGCAACCTTCAACAGCTTGGCATCTTCTTCGGCAGGCAGGTCATACAGATCCTTGTCCATGGCTGAACCCGGGTCAATCTTGTTCTGGATGCCGTCAAGGCCAGCCATCATCAGGGCAGCAAATGTCAGGTATGGGTTACCGCATGAGTCAGGGAAACGGACTTCAATACGACGACCTTTAGGGTTCACTTCGTAAGGAATACGAATGGAAGCAGAACGGTTACGGGCAGAATAGGCCAGAATGGTTGGTGCTTCAAAGCCAGGAACCAGACGCTTGTAACTGTTGGTAGATGCGTTGGCGAAGGCATTCAGCGCCTTGGCGTGTTTGATAACACCACCAATGTAGTACAGGGCTGTCTGTGACAGACCACCATAACCATCACCAGAGAACAGGTTTTCACCGTCTTTGGCCAGTGACATATGAACGTGCATACCACTGCCGTTATCACCTACCAGAGGCTTGGGCATGAAAGTGGCGGTCTTACCGAAACCGTGCGCTACGTTCAGCACTACGTATTTCAGGATCTGGTTCATGTCAGCACGTTTCACCAGGGTGTCAAAACGGGTACCGATTTCACACTGTCCAGCGGTCGCGACTTCGTGATGATGTACTTCAACAGGAACACCCATTTCTTCCATCACCAGACACATGGTTGAACGCAGGTCCTGCAGTGAGTCGACAGGAGGTACCGGGAAGTAACCACCCTTGACGGTTGGACGGTGACCGATGTTGCCGTCTTCGTATACTTTCTCGGAGTTCCATTCGGCTTCGTCAGAGTCGATCTTGCAGTAAGACCCACTCATGTTGATGCTCCACTTCACATCATCGAAGACGAAAAATTCAGGCTCTGGTCCAAAGAACGCAGTATCGGCAATGCCTGTTGATTTCAGATAGGCTTCAGCGCGCTTGGCCACTGAGCGTGGATCACGTTCATAGCCTTCACCGGTTGCCGGCTCAAGAATATCGCAACGCAGGATCAGGGTTAAATCTTCCATGAAAGGGTCTAGCACTGCAGTTGAGGCCTCTGGCATGAGGATCATGTCGGACTCGTTAATGCCCTTCCAGCCAGAAATTGAAGAACCGTCAAACATTTTACCGTCTTCGAAGGTTGCTTCATTAATTTGATGAGATGGCACCGTGACGTGCTGCTCTTTACCTTTGGTGTCAGTGAAGCGAAAGTCGACAAACTTTACGTCTTCATCCTTAATCATCTGTAAAACATTTTCTGCGGACATTAAACTTCTCCAGAGTATCCAGTTTATTTACGTTTAGTGGCTCGAAAGCCCATTCATTTGCATATTACATGCCATTTAGTATGTATTTGAAAAACATGCACTTAATAGGTTCATACCCATCAGGTATCGCACAATATTGGTGCATTCGCACTCAATAGCGCATCATTATGGTGCGCGCATTAATTCTTCAGCCGTCCAGTATCGCCTCTTTGGCCATCAGATCTTCAACTGTCTCTCGCTGTCTGACGATATGCATTTGCTTATTATCGATCATGACCTCAGCGGCCCGTGGCCTGGAGTTATAGGTAGAACTCATGCTGAATCCATAGGCTCCTGCCGAGCAGACTGCCAGCACATCCCCAACATGTAGACGCAATTTCCGATCTCGCCCGAGAAAATCGCCCGTCTCGCATACCGGCCCAACGACGTCCCAGGTGTGCATTGTTGCTTTTGAATGTTGTTTCAGTGGCACGATATCCTGCCAGGCATCGTAGAGTGCAGGTCGTAGCAGATCATTCATGGCGGCATCAACGATGGCGAAATTCTTTGCCTCGGTGGGTTTCAGGTACTCCACACGGGTCAGCAATACGCCGGCATTACCCGCGATGGATCGCCCGGGCTCAATAAATATTTCCAGCCCCTGTTTGCCCATCGCTTTGATTATTTGACTGACATACTCTTTAACTGCCGGCGGCTTTTCATCGCGGTAGCGAATCCCCAGGCCCCCGCCAATATCCAGATGTTCGAGATGGATGCCGCGTTCGGAGAGACTCGTGAGGAGTTCAAGCATGCGTTGCAGTGCATCTATAAATGGCTGGATGCCGGTTAGCTGCGAGCCGATGTGACAGTCTAGTCCGATCACATCCAGGTTCTGTAATCCATCCGCCCTGACATAGGCATCCATCGCCTGCTCCATGGCGATTCCAAATTTATTTTCTCGCAAGCCGGTTGATATGTAGGGATGCGTTTCGGCATCCACATCCGGATTGATACGCAGGGAAACCGGGGCCACCTGCCCCATTTCATGGGCAACCGCGTCCAGTCTTTCCAGTTCTTCCAGCGACTCCACATTAAAACAGCGGATGCCGACCTCAAGCGCGCGCTGCATTTCAGCCACTTTCTTGCCAACCCCGGAGAAAACGACTCTGGATGGATCACCACCCGCTTTGAGTACGCGTTCCAGTTCACCTATCGAGACGATATCGAAACCTGAACCCAGCTGGGCCAGTATATTCAGTACAGCGAGATTGGAATTGGCCTTAACTGCATAGCAAACCAGATGGGGATAATCACCAAAGGCCTTGTTGTAGGCGCGCCAGTTATCTTCCAGTGCCTTTCGTGAGTAGACATAGCAGGGCGTACCGCAGGTCTCGGCGACCTCGTTTAGATCAACACCTTCAATGAACAGGCTTCCGCTACGGGAAGTAATGGGTGGTAAATTCACGTTCGTTTTCAGCTTAAGGCAGGTAAGTCTGCTTCAATACTGGTCTGGCTGGATTCGGGAAGATACAGATCGCCTTTCTGTCCGCATGCAGACAAACCGGTCATCAGTAACGCCGCAAATAGTACCCAGCGTAGTCGACCTGAGTAAATCCGCATATTTTGCTCCCCGCCCTGTTAATTCAAGAGGTGGAGGAGCATAGCAAAACCTTGTCAGTCTACATAGCGTCTTCTTGTTTGTTGCCGGCTTTGTCCACTGCTGGTTGATATTCGGGGCTGATGTAAGCGCATTTTGTGCGACAATGCGCTACCAATTTACGGAGACGCTAGATGAAACAAGCCCTTGACGCAGTCGTCGTCGAACCCCTCGCCAAACATAGCCACAGCGTTATCTGGTTGCATGGGCTTGGTGCCGATGGGCACGATTTCGAGCCGGTGGTTCCGGTACTGGGACTGGCCAGACAAAATGGTGTTCGTTTCATCTTTCCAAATGCACCCGTACAACCAATCACCGTCAATGGTGGCATGCGCATGCCTGCCTGGTATGACGTGAAGGTCATGGATCTGAAGCTAAGGGAAGATTTTGACGGCATTCAGGAATCTGCTGAATTAATCAGGGCCTACATTGAGGCCGAAATTACCCGTGGTATCCCTGCTGAAAACATCATCCTCGCCGGTTTTTCCCAGGGCGGTGCGATGGCTCTGCATGTAGGTCTGCGGTTTGAATCAAAACTCGCGGGAATTCTGGCCATTTCAACCTATCTTCCTCTGGAGCAATCCCTGGTAGAAGAGGCCTCGGAGGCAAACAGGGAAACAGCCATTCTGATGTGTCATGGCAACGCAGACCCGGTCATCCCTATTACTCACGGGCGACACTCGGCTGAACACCTTCAGTCCCTTGGCTACACTGTGGAGTGGCGTGAATACCAGATAGAACATTCGGTTGCCCTGCAGGAGCTGGTCGATATAGGCGTCTGGATCAAGACCCGCCTGGCCCTGTAAACCCTGCCTTCAGCCGGTTTTAGCAGCAGGTCGACGCTGACGTGAACGGCCACCGCTTTTTGGCTTTCCGCCGGTTCTCCGCTGTGGCTGGGAATGACGTTCTATCTTCGCCGGCGGTTTTGGCTCAACAATCAGATCATCGGTGATATTCTCCACCGGGATTCGGTGGCCGATGTATTTCTCGATCTCCATCAGGGAATAGACGTAGGTTTCACAGGCAAAACTAATCGCATCTCCACTGGCCCCCGCACGTGCGGTTCTGCCGATGCGGTGCACATAGTCTTCTTCGTTCTGGGGCAGATCGAAATTGAACACATGGCTGACATCGTCGATGTGTAATCCTCGCGCAGCGACATCCGTAGCGACCAGAACTTCCACCTCGCCAGAGGCGATCTTCGCGATCAGCGCCTGACGCTTCTTCTGTGGCACATCACCCGACAGCGTCGCGGCCTTGTAATCATTGCCTATAAGGTAGGCAGTAACCTTCTCGGCCACCCGCTTGGTATTAATAAAAATCAGGGTCCTTCCCGGTTCCAGCTTTTTCAGCAGACCCAGTAATAGAGGGATCTTCTCGGAATTCTCAACATGGAAAAGCACCTGTTTAACCCGATCAGCGGTGACCTTTTCTGTCACAATTTCAACCATCTGCGGGTTGTTCATATGTTCATATGCCAGTTCATTAACCCGTAGTGACAGGGTCGCTGAGAACAGCATATTCAGGCGTTTGGTGGGATGCGGCATGCGGCGGAACAGATAGCGAATGTCTTTGATGAAACCCAGATCGAACATCCGATCGGCCTCATCCATTACCACAACCTCAAGGGCATGGAAGTCAAATACCCGTTGTTTAAAGTAATCAATGATACGTCCCGGGGTACCAATCAGGATATCAACGCCTTCCTCAAGCGAGGTGCGCTGTTTTTCATAATCGACACCGCCGTACACCAGACTCATGCCCAATTCCGTGCGTGCACCAATCTGCAATGCGTCTTTATGGATCTGAATCGCCAGTTCGCGTGTCGGAGCCAGGATAAGCGCCCTAGGCTGATTCACCCTGCGATTGCTGGCCGCAGGATGTTGCAGCAAGCGGTTCATGGTCGCGAGTAAAAAGGCGATGGTCTTGCCGGTACCGGTCTGTGCCTGCCCCGCGACATCCTGACCTTTAAGCGCTAGCGGCAGGGACTCTGCCTGGATTGGGGTGCAATACTCAAAGCCGGCATCGGCCAGCCCTTCCTGCAGCAGTCTGTGCAAAGGCAATGCACTAAATGCCAGATCGGTAGTGTGTTTTTCGCTCATGGGCACACAGCATAAACCAAAAGGCGTCAAACGGCTTGCATTCATTGTTTTAATCGGATGAAATTAGATCCTGATTCTCGCAAAACGTGATTGAGGTTATAAATGAGCGAAAACATCGTACAGGTTACCGATGAAAGTTTTGAACAGGACGTGCTTAATTCAGACATGCCTGTGCTAGTCGACTACTGGGCAGAGTGGTGTGGCCCATGCAAAATGATTACTCCGATTCTGGATGATATTTCCGGTGACTACGCAAGCAAGATTAAGATTGCAAAACTCAATATTGATGAGAATCCCATGACCCCGCCAAAATATGGCATTCGTGGTATTCCTACTCTTATGATTTTCAAGGACGGCAACGTCGCAGCCACCAAAGTCGGTGCCCTGTCAAAATCACAGTTGACCGCCTTCATCGACGGTAATATCTAAGCGCTTTTGTCTACAGACCTGTATGTCCAAAGTGGACTTACAGGTCTGTCTCAGTATCGCTGAGGCACCTCGCCCTGCCTGTCCCAAACCACTGACAGCAAGATTATTGATCGCCCCTGTAGACTCGAACGCTGCACCGTGATAACGTGCCTCCGAATTGAATTGTTACGAACGCGTGCAATCTCTGTACGTGACCTCCAAAAAAGAATTTAGAAATCAAATCATAAAATGACCACGGCGCACCCGCTGTGTTCACACTTTAATTTACAAACAACATCAGCCCTGCAACGGGAAATCCGTCTTATGAATCTTACCGATCTAAAACAAAAAACCGCCACTGAACTCATACAGCTTGCTGAAAGCCTGGGACAGGACAACCTCGCACGGTCACGTAAACAGGAAGTCATCTTTGCCATTCTCAAGGCACAGGCAAAAAAGGGTGAGGATATCTCCGGTGACGGGGTACTGGAAATCTTACAGGACGGATTTGGATTCCTGCGCTCAGCCGATTGTTCATATCTAGCCGGCCCTGACGACATCTATGTATCGCCCAGCCAGATCCGCCGCTT
>JBFIID010000075.1:0-9692 GCA_041601415.1 Gammaproteobacteria bacterium | reverse complement strand
GAAACGCCTCCTGATGGTCGCAAAGTTCATTTAACAGCAGATGAAAATCTTCACCATACAGATCGAGACTCCAGCCTCCTGTTGGATGGCTGGCTATATATTGACGGCAAATGTTGGTGAAGGGATTACTACCAATGATTGCAGCACAGACAGGATAGATCTGGCGCAGGGCATGAGTTAATGTCGCAAGGTGATTGGACTGGTAAATCTGTAACCCCTGTTCTGCGCTGATGCACTGCAGACGAAAAGAGTTCAATAATGATGCCGCAACAGTCTGTTTGCCCGACAGATAGTTGCACAACTGCTGCTGGTCTTTTATAAGGCTCATGTCAGTGTTGCCTGTTGCATGATCCTGCTTGCTTGTGAGGCCTGATCGAGAAGTACTGACAACTCAGGTAGTTGCGAATCCCATTCTATAAGGGTCGGCACAGCGGCCTGTTGCATGGCATGGCGATACAGATCCCAGACCGCCTTATCGACCTTATCGTTGTGGCTATCTATCAGGATATCTCCCCGCCGACTAAACCCGGCGAGATGGATTTCGTTTACCCGTGACCAGGGCACTGCGGACAAATAGTCAAACGGGTTACTGCCATGATTTACCGCGTTGACATACAGGTTGTTGAGATCCAGTAACAGGCCGCAGTCCGTTTCATCCAGCAGGGCAGAAATAAATTCAATTTCACTCAGGCTCGAGGCCTGAAACTCCACATAGCGCGTGGCATTTTCCAGCAACAGCCGAGTGCCGAGGAAATCCTGTGTCTGATTGACACGGGCGATCATATTAAGCAGTGATTCCTCCGAGTAGGGGAATGGAAGCAGGTCGTGATAATAGCCCTGCCAATGATGACAGAAACTGATATGGTCGGAGACATAGACTGGCTGGTACAGTTGCATCATGCGCTTGATGTTTGCCAGATAGTCCAACTGCAGGGGACTGGTGCCCGCCAGCGACATACCGACACAATGCAGGGTGATGGGATAACGTTCCCGGATCGCCCCCAATTGCATAGGGATTAGACCACCACTGGCCATATGGTTTTCCGCCAGAATCTCAAACCAGGCTACTGCTGGACTATTGATCAGAACTTGATCGATGTGTGCCGCACGTAAACCGATCCCGACGCCCTCAATCTGCGCCACCGCTCTTTTATCTGGATAGTCAACAATATTGGTGCCAGAGATGGCATCTGCCGTGAGAACTGAAAGGGCAGTGGCGGTCGGGAATGAACTCATTCTTTAGCCGGTTTTACCTTCGCCACTTTGCCACCGACAATTTTGGTACAGGTTCCTTCTGGTACATAGACCCATTCATTCTGATCATTGTCGACGCTAGCCTGTCCGGCACAGCCATGTTTACCATCCAGAGCCCCACAATCATTCATACCGGCCCTGGCAATTCCGGCACACTTTTCCCAGTATTTTGGTTGATCGGGAACGGCCTGAACACTAGTGACAAAAACGCTACCACTGACGGCCAGCAGCCCGGCTATTGTTCGATTTAGTGTCTTGCTTGATGTTGTCATCCTATGCTCCTCTATACGCGTTGACCTGAGAGGCACGGATGTGACTCTCTGTGTATAGACGATCCACAGTGCCGTTTGATTGCATGGACGAATATAATTTCGTGCATCAGGCATGGCGCCTGAATTTTTTTGATTATTTTTTCTGTCACAGACGATTGTTCCATGGCAGTAAATACAGGCTCAATGTTATTCTTTAACCTGATCGAAAAAGGATCCCGTAAATTATCGTGAAGCAGCCTCAATACAAGACCTTGTTGAAAAGCAGCCTGTTGCTGCTGGTCTGTCTGCTGAACCTGTTGATCCTGCCCGTTCTGCAGGCCGCACCGGATCGCGGTAAGGCTATCCAGCAACGTCTGTCGCTGGCCGAGAGTTACCTTAATTCGAATACCGCCTATAACATCGCCGATGGAGATAATCAGTCGGCCAGAACCTTTCTACAAAAAGCGCGAGACTATTTAGAGCAGGCACAGGCAGCCCTGAAGGCGGGGAATCTGGATCTGGCGGCAGAAAATGCCGATCAAAGCCTGCGCGCCTATAGTGCGGCAGGTAAAGCAGCCAAGGGTGGCGCACAGTCAAAGGATCAGATGTCGCAGGTGAATAAAGCCCTGCGTGCTGAGATCGATACCTATCATCAGGCATTCATGTCTGCACTGCGTGAAAAGGGGCCGTCGATGTCGGGCCTGCTCGATCAAAGCCAGGTTGATGCATTACTGGGAAAAGCCAGTCGAGCAGATAAAAGTGGTGATGGACGGGCTGCGAATAGCGCTCTCAATCAGGTCAAGGTGATGGTCGTCAACGCCCTGACCAAGATTCGTAGTAATGAAACTGTGGTCTATGGTCTGGAGTTTCAGACCCCGGCAGACGAATATCGTTATGAAGGCGATCGATATAAAGAATACTTTAATCTCACCGAAAAGATGCTGAAACAGACCGGCGTAGATGGGCCGAAATTACATATGGTGAAAACCCTGCAGGCGAAGGGTGAGGAGCTAAGGGATGAAGCCGCCAGTAAGGCCGCACAGGGGGATTTTGAAGCCGCCATTTCGCAGATGGAGGCGGCCCTGAAGAAACTCGTTCAGGGCCTGCAGATTATGGGCCTGCCCGTTTCCCTGTAGGACTCAGGCAACCTCGAAGACGGTCAACATGCCGGCACGTGCGTGACCGAGAATATGGCAATGGAATAGCCAGGAACCAGGATTATCGGCGACAAACGCGGCTTTGGCTTTTTCGCCGGGACCGAGCATAACGGTATCCAGATACGCTCCTTCCACTTCCTTATCACGTGAGTGTTCAATCACCTTGAAATGATGCCCGTGTAAGTGCATCGGGTGTGGCCAGGCGGTGTTATTCTCAAACTCAAGGAGCACGGTACGCCCACGCTTGATCTTGAACAGTGGAATCGTTGATTCCCCGGTGCTCACCACGCCATTAATGGCCCACATCTTACCAAGTAGATAAAGCCGGGTAATATCCAGGTCCATACCGCCCATGCTGGCATTTTTCAGTGTACCCAGATCCCCACCCGAGAGCACCACGGGATAGAGCTCTGGATCATTCAGATCCGGCTCGCTGACCGGATTAGAAGGTAACCTGCTGAAGGCTGGCAGTGCAGGACGATTCAGCGCAGGCTCATCGGTATAGATAAAATCGACAAACTTGAACGGTGACTGTGGGTAGAGGGTATCAATGACACTGAAAATGTCCCCCGGCTGATTGGTCATGTCGATCACCAGATCGAAGCGTTGCGCTGGCCCGATCACAATCGGACCACCCGGTGTATACGGTTCAACCGGCTGGCCATCTCTGGCGATCACCTGAGGTGCATGGTGCTGAAAGCGGAGTGAAAACACGCGGGCATTGGCCGCATTGATCAGGCGTAACCTGACACGCTCACCGGCGCGGACCTTGATGTTACCGGGGATCTTGCCATTCAATGTCACGGTGTTACCCAGACGCCCGGCGCGAGCCAGATCCCTGGGGTTATTAAAATCACCAATGATCTGTGCCTTGTGATCCAGCCGCCAGTCATCCAGAACCCAGGTCAGTTCACGATCCACTGCTACCGGTTCCGGCTCTTCGACAATCAAGGCACCATAGAGGCCTCGACCGACCTGTTCGGCGGTATTTACGTGCGAGTGATACCAGAATGTGCCGGCGTCTGGCGGGGTGAATTCATAGAGAAATTCTGTACCTGGCTGAATCGGCTCCTGCGTCAGATGCGGAACACCATCCATTTTGTTGTCGATACGCATGCCATGCCAGTGCACGGTCAGGGGTTGCGATAACTGGTTTTTTACCAGTATGCGTGCCTTTTCACCACGTTTCAGGCGCAGGGCAGGGCCCGGTGACCGGGCGTTAAAACTCCAGATGCTGGTCTTGGGGAACGGGCTATCGGCCAGCTGTTCTTCTGTGATGGCCGCCGTCAGTATTTGTGTGCCACTGGTCGTATCCTTTGCCAGTACCATGCCCGGTAGCAATGGTAACGTGACGGATGCAGCACCCAGTTTAAGTATGTCCCTACGGGTAATCTCAGTCTTATTGTTCATGTGTGCTTACATTCCCCAGTTGTGCACTCACCTGTCTGGTCATGGCTCTGTGTCAGCGTACGATCATCATCAGTCCGGAGCGTAATTTGTTCAGCGCCTTGTCCATATACGGAAGGGCTGATTCATAATCGCCTGTTTTAACGTGCTTATTGGCTTCGTCCTGATCGCTATTAGCCCCAGTCAGTATACGCTCAACGGTCTTTTTCTTGCCGGGTGAGTTGATCTTTTCTGAAAAAAGATTAATCGCTTTCATCTGACTGGCAATCTTGGTGACATAGTAATCGTATTCATCTTTGGGTGTCTCAAAGATCAACTCGTTAATCAGCTCTTCCCCGTTACGCAATTTTACCAGAGCAGTGGTGATTTGCTTATAAGCCTTATCCAGTGAGGCGCGGCCTTCTTTGTAGTGCTCATCTTTGGCCAGGGTCTCTGCGTGTGCGACTTCTATCAGGACATCGGCCTCGACGAGTTCGGCCTCAACTCCAACTTTCTTCTCCTCGGCTACAGACCGATACTGTTTTAACAGGGCTTCAATGCTCTGTTTACGGTCGTTGTAGTCTAACTTCTTCTTGGCATCTACCGCATGTCCATTATCCGCCAGCCTGGCGGCCTTAAACAGTTTGGTCGTGGCTTGAGAGAGAAGCTTTTTGGCTTCTGGTTGATTGCCAGCCCTGAATTCGGCATCCGCCTTTTCTCGCAGGACTCTCGCCTCCATCAGCATAGTCTTGGCCGGCTGACTCTGGCTGGATTCGATTTTTTTCGCGGCAGAAGAGATGCTGAGCAGACGGCTGACACTCTCGATACGGGTCTCAAGATCATTGGCACTGACAGCAGTGGTCAGGCAGAAGGCGCAGAGAGTTAGGAGTATTTTTTTATACATGCATCGCCTCCGATTGGCGTCATTCTTATTTGTTGAAGTAGGCCTGCCCTGGCCAGACTGATCTGAGCAGTCTAATCGGCTAATGCTAACATGGTCTGCATGCTTAAGGATGTCTCAGCTCATACAGATTAAACTTATGTCTCACTATTTGGCAGAAATCCGCCATGATTCAGGTGCATCCCGGAGGAGACCTCAAATTATATTCAGATTTACTGAATGCTCATCTACTCTCAACGCCAGCTTTGGCCAGCATCAGTACTTTTTGTGTGGGAAAAAATTGCATCTACTGTATCGACTATGATGGAGCTGAAAAATTCATTCAGTGACTATTTCTGCCTGTCTCGGTGCTTCTGTTTTCGTGCCGATTTCTTCTCGGCCTTAAGCTGACGTTGTCGCTCTACTTCGGCCTGTTCCTGGCGCATCATCTCTGGTGTTTCCAGACAAATGGGGCCCAGCATGCCGGCACGTAGTTCGGTGAGGAATATCTTGGAAACCTTGTTCAGGTCGACTTTGCCTCCTGCACGCAGGCAGCCACGTTGCTGACCAATAGTCTCCAGAATTTCCATTTCGCCGTCTGGTAGCTGTTCCATGCTGTAGCGTTCGATCAATCGGTCTGGATAGCGATCGCGCATGAAGGCGACAGCAAAAAAGGCCACATCTTCATATTCGATAGCCGTTTCCCGAATCGCCCCGGTGGTTGCGAGCCGATAGCCGCTGTTTTCATTTTCCACATTCGGCCAGAGTACGCCCGGGGTGTCGTGCAGCACCACACCCGCGTCCAGTTTAATGCGTTGCTGGCGTTTGGTGATAGCGGGTTCATTACCGGTTTTTGCGATGATGCGTCCGGCGAGGATATTGATGATGGTTGATTTCCCGACATTGGGGATGCCCATAATCATGGCGTGAATTCCTCGATCCTGATGACTTTTACCAGTGACCAGCTTATGACACAGGGCGGGGATCTGATGAATTTTCTCGATCTGGTTTTTAGTCACGGCCAGGGTTTTTACCCCCTGTTCGCGTTCCAGCCAGGCCTGCCATTCCTCTGTGGCCTGTTGATCGGCCAGATCCAGTTTATTGAGTACCTTGATGCAGGGTTTCGAGCCACGCAGTGCGGCGATCATCGGATTTTCGCTGCTGTAGGGAATACGTGCATCCAGGATTTCAATGATTAGATCGACCGTTGGCAGGGCCTCCTGCATCTCCTTGCGTGCCTTGTGCATATGTCCGGGGTACCACTGAATTTTCATATCTGACCTGTATAAATGTGTGCCTGCGACTATACTATGTCGGGCCGACAAACACCCGACTTAGGGCCTGTTTCACAAAGGAAGATATCACCATGCATCTGTTTAAAAACCGGACGAAATATAAGCTGTTTATCCCGCTGCTGTGGGCGTTGCTATCGGGATCTGCACTGGCCGAAGACATCAGTCTACACATCTATAAAGACCCGAATTGTGGCTGCTGTTCAAAATGGATCGACCATCTTAATGCTGAGGGCTTCGATACCGCCTTTACCAATACATCGCAACTGGATCAGGTCAAGAAGAAATATGGCATTGGGGGACAGCATCGTTCCTGCCATACGGCCGTCTCGACCGACGGCTATATCTTCGAAGGGCATATTCCGGCAGGTGTGATCCAGCGTTTCCTGAGCGAGAAACCCGCCAATGCCATTGGCCTTGTGGTGCCCGGCATGCCGGTGGGTAGCCCGGGAATGGAAGTGGGTGATAAGTTCATGCCGTATAAAGTGCTGATGTTGATGCAGGATGGAAGTACCCGAATCTTCGCCGATATTAACCGCCCGGAATTGCAGTATTCATTGCAGTAGAGAATGGGGTTGCATAGACACAGATCCCTCCTGATGCTCGCTAGAGTTGGAAAAGAAGTAAAAATTACTGTGTGACTTTGGTGCTCATGCTCCGGTCTACCTGTCTTTAATGACATTTTCTGGGGCTTCTTAATGTTTAAAACAGTAACGTCTGTTGTTGTTCTCGGTTTCCTTCTTGGCGGCTGTGCCAGTCTCGACAAAAACTTACCGAATATGGGGGCCTGCATACTGGCAGGTGCTGCCGCAGGCGCCGCCGCGGGTGCTGCAATGCGCGATTCAGAGGCGGCACTGTCAACTGCAGCCGTTGGCGGGCTGGCCGGTGCGATTCTTTGCTCAGGGCCTGGTGATGCAGATGCCGACGGTGTGAACGACGATCTCGATCGCTGCCCGAACACCCTGACAGGAGCAGAAGTCGATAGTCGAGGTTGTGAACTTGACGATGATGCCGACGGCGTTGTGAACAGCGTTGACCGTTGCCCGAATACGCCGAAGGGAGCACCGATTGATGTGCGTGGTTGTGCACTGGATGGTGATCGTGATGGCGTAATCGACCTGTTCGACAAATGTCCGAATACTGAAGAAGGTATGCCGGTTAATGGACAGGGCTGTGATGCTGACAGGGATGCGGATGGTGTAATTGATAAACTTGATCAGTGCCCTGACAGCTTGCCCGGAGTTACCGTTAATAAGCAGGGTTGTGAAATTATTGCTCGCCTGAATAACCTTAACTTCGAGCTTAACAGTGCCGTGTTGCAGAGTCGTGATGAACCACATTTATTGCAGGCAATTGAACTGTTACGCAGCCGAGCGACGATCAATGTCCGTGTTGCCGGGCATACCGATAGTTCGGGTAGTCATAAATATAATCAGGGCTTATCCGAAGCGCGTGCAGGTGCGGTCTGTAAACGTTTGGTAGATGCGGGCATCGACAGTGCTCGTTTACATTGCGTTGGCTATGGTGAAGAGCGACCACTTGCCAGCAATGAGAACAAGGCAGGCAGACAGCAAAATAGACGGGTGGATATTTCTATCCAGGCGAAATAAAAAATAGCGCGATCCCCTGTGAGGAATTTCTTTTAGCAGGGAAGCTCTTTCCTCATATTAAGCCCGCCCTGATCGGCGGGCATTTTTGTTTTTGTGAACGGAACAAGATCATGTATATAAATTTACTTGCAGTGTTCGTGCTACTTGCGATCAATGCCTTTTTCGTTGCGGCGGAATTCGCACTGATAAAGGCCAGGGGCTTTCGAATTGACGCACTTGCACAGCAGGGTAGCGCTACGGCGATATTGACGAAGCGAATTCAGGCTAATCTAGAGGCTTATCTGGCAGCTTGCCAGCATGGCATCACTGGGCCTCGGCTGGGTCGGTGAGCCAGCGGTTGCCGCGATTCTGGAGCCCCTGTTTTACAGTGCAGGCTTGCAGGGTGAGTTGCTGCATACCACCAGTTTCGTGATTGGTGAGCAGGTACCCAAGACCTTTGCGATTCGCAAACCGGAACCGGTCTCCATGTTGTTCGCGTATCCCTTACATGTTGCCTACATCATGGTGTATCCACTGAACTGGACACTGAATCATGCCTCACGCAGCATCCTTGGACTCTTTGGTGTTGAAGAGGCAAGTCATATGGAGATACTGACAGACGCCGAATTAAAAGGTCTGATCGAAGTCTCGGGTGAGCACTGTGATCTTGATTCTGATCGCGCAAAAATGCTGCAATCAATGTTTGATTTTGATGATCGCATTGTCGCCAGCGTCATGGTGCCGCGCAACGAAATCACCGTCATTTACCTGGATAAAAGTTTTGCTGAGAATATGGCTCTGATTAAGGAAACGCGCCATTCCCGTTTCCCGGTAATCAGGAATACGGAGACAGGTCATGTCGCAACTTCAGAGATTACCCGTGGTGGGTAATGAGGTGACTGATTCGGGCTACCGCTTTACGGTGTTGACTCTGGAACAGAGACGCGTCGGCAGGGTCATGATAGAACGTATCCCGGAACTGCCCGCTAGCGTAGTCACGGACGCGTTGGCCATCGACAACCCGGGTACAGACGCAGACGAAAGCAAACCTGTGAACTGATGCAGACGGGTCGTCGATCTTTCATGAGTTGGTTGCGGCTCAAACAGGATAAAAAGCTCATCCCTATTGATGGGCTTTATCAAAGCTGGATGAACCCTCTCCCTTAACTGTCGTCGGTCTTTTCCTCAACCAGATTATCAATCAGCATATTGTTTGGGATGTGGAAGGTGGTGCCATCGGCATTTCGGAACTTACTCGTGACAGTACCAACCTCGATCAGTTTGCCGGCATGACCATCGACTTTTATCTGTGCACCGTCCCTGAAAATTTCACGCGCATAAAGTCCGGCAACCAGTTGTCTGGAAATCGCGCGAGTGCCGAGCCCAATAGTCAGCGCCATTGCAAGACCCGCCGCGAGTAGCACGATCTGCAGGATGTTGTGTAACAGGGATGTATCCAGCTCAAGCTGCCCTATCGAGAGCATGACGACAATGATCAGCAGCAGACCGTGGGTCATGTTGCCCAGCGCCTGCGCATACTCATCGGCTACATTACTTACTGCGTTGCGTACCAGATCGCGCATGAAACCGGCGACCAGTAGACCGATGACCAGAATCAGAGCCGCGCCAATGACCTTGGGTAGATACAGCATGAAGGTCTCGACGGTCTGTGCCAGTTTTTCAAGTCCCAGTGTTTCAGATGCAGTGATCAAAAACATCAGCATCATCAACCAGAAGATGCTACCAGCGACGAGTCTTGAACCGGTCATTTCCAGGCCGAGTTTTTTCAGCAGTTCCTGTAGTCCAACCATTTCACAGGCACGATCAAAACCGATGCGTTTGAGTAATTCGCCAGCCAGTTTGTCCAGCAGACGTGCAATCAG
>JBFIID010000074.1:0-9839 GCA_041601415.1 Gammaproteobacteria bacterium | reverse complement strand
GTTCTGTTTACGGGTATTACCCTGGCGATTGGGGTGGCTACCTGGATCTTCTCACCACTCAAGTTTCAGGCCGATATGGGTATCTTGCTGACCTTTATGTTTCTGGTGAACATGCTGGGAGCTATTCTGCTATTGCCAGCGCTTGCGACCTGGTTATTGAAAGAACCGAAGATTCAGGAGCAGTGAAATGAACCGTGTCTGGCTGAAAAGTTATCCTCCCTCGGTACCACCCAGCATAGACATGGAAAAATTACAGCCGCTCAACGTTATGATGCGGGACAGCTGTGTAGAGTTCTCTGATCGCACGGCATTTTCCAACATGGGGGCGCGCTTGAGTTTTACCGAGCTGGAACAGCTCTCCGCACGCTTTGCCGCCTGGTTACAGCATCAGCCAGGTCTGAAACGTGGTGACCGAATCGCCATCATGATGCCGAATTTGTTGCAGTATCCAGTGGTCATGTACGGTGCCCTGCGTGCTGGCATGACCGTGGTGAATGTTAATCCGCTCTATACCCAGCGTGAGCTTGCGCACCAGTTGAATGACGCCGGTGTGAGCCTGATTGTGATTCTGGAAAACTTTGCCGCTACCTTGCAGGCGGTGATCAAGCAGACAACGGTGCACACCGTGGTCGTTACGCGGGTCGGTGATTTGCTGAATTTTCCGCGCTCGGCCGTGGTCGATTTTGCACTCAAATATATCAAGCGAAAAATCCCTGCCTGGCACATAGAAGGGACGTTTAATTTTAAACATGTACTTAAGACTTCGGAACAACTGGGATTTGAAGAACAACAGTTGAGTCTCGATGATGTTGCGTTTCTACAATATACCGGCGGTACCACCGGACTGGCCAAGGGCGCAGTGTTAACGCATGGAAATATGGCCGCCAACCTGCATCAGGTGATTTGCTGGTTAAGCCCTTTCGTAGGTCGTGGCGGTGAAGTGATGATTACGGCATTACCGCTCTATCATATCTTTTCCCTGACCGCGAACTGCCTGACCTTCACCTGCCTCGGGGGTGAGAATGTGTTGATCACCAATCCGCGCGACTTTCCTGCTTTCATCAAGTCATTACGCGGTTTGCACTTCACCGTCATCACCGGGGTAAACACCCTGTTCAATGCCCTGTTGCACACGCCCGGTTTTGAAAAACTCGATTTTTCAGGACTGAAACTGGCTTTGGGTGGTGGCATGGCAGTGCAACGGTCAGTGGCAGAGAACTGGAAGAAAGTCACTGGTTCACCGTTGCTCGAGGCTTACGGCCTGACCGAAACAGCGCCTGCCGCCTGCATGAATCCACTCAGTAATCTGGATTATAACGGCAGTATCGGTTTACCCATTCCATCCACCGATGTGGCGATTATGGATGATGAAAATAACATGCTTAATCTGAATGAAACGGGAGAAATCTGTATTCGTGGTCCGCAGGTGATGAAGCAATACTGGCAGCGTCCGGAAGAAACGGCCAGTCACTTTAATCCCCCTGGGTGGTTTAGATCGGGAGACATGGGCTACATGGATGAGAATGGTTATGTCTTCATTCAGGATAGAAAGAAGGACATGATTCTGGTTTCAGGTTTTAACGTGTATCCCAACGAGATTGAAAATATTCTGGTAGAGCACCCGTTAATCATAGAGGCGGCCGCAGTGGGAGTCTCTCACGGACACTCCGGCGAAGTGGTGAAAGTGTTCGTGGTTACCCGCGATTCATCACTTAGTGAAGAACAGGTGATCGAACATTGCAGGGAACATATGGCTGCCTATAAGGTGCCACGTGAAGTCGAGTTTAGAAAAGACCTGCCAAAGACTAATGTAGGCAAGGTACTGCGTCGTAGTTTACGAGCCTGAAGAGCGTAGCCAGTCGATGCCAGTAATTAAATCCTTGGCACTCTGAAAACGATCCTCCGGTTGTTTGGCCAGTAGCCCATCGATCAATGCCTGGTAGTGTGCGCAGTGCCTCGGTAAGCGTGGAATTGGCGCATGTACATGTTTATACACCAGTCCGGCGACTGTCTCCGAGGTGTAAGGTCGCTTGCCCGTTAGCATCTGGTAAAAAATAACCCCCACACTATAGAGATCACTGCGATGATTGATCGCGATGCCGTTGGCCTGTTCCGGGCTCATATAATAGGGTGTGCCGAGCACCGTATTATGATCGGTGATTTCAGACGGGCCACGCAGAATTTTTGCCACGCCAAAATCTGTGATCGTAAGAGAGTGATGGTTTCTGAATAAAATGTTGCCAGGTTTTAGATCGCGATGCACGATCCGGTATTGATGAACCTGAGCCAGCCCTTCTGCAATCTGACGCAGGTAATCCAGCGCCTGACTGGGACTGATAGACTGTTGCATGCGGTTATTCAGATCACCACCAGGAAAATATTCCATTGCGATGTAGGCGTAATCCCTGGCGAATGCACGTTCATAGATGCGAACCACGTTAGGGTGCCGAACCTGAGCGATCAGGGTGTATTCCTGCATGAAACGTTTCAGTGCCTTGGTATCTGCACAGGCATGGGTAAATAATACTTTGAGGACAACCTCCAGCTTATCTTCCATGCGCTGGGCAAGTATTACCGACGACATTCCTCCGGTGGCGATCTTGGAGAGTATTTTATAGCCGGGGATCTGCAGGCGTGAGAGATCGGTTACCTCAGATCCCTGATGCTGGTAATGCCGGAGTCCTTCGATCTCTCCGGCAGACATGAGTCGTGTCATCTCTCCGCCAACATTCTCATCCAGCATCATGTCCTTTGGATCACCTCTGTAGTTGTTTAAGGCGCGATGAGAAGTTAATGCCTCGTTGATAGAGACTATCAGGCCGTCTTCCTTCAGGTCTGGCTTGTTTGCATAGTGCTCAGGATCGAGGCGGGCAAGTGAGATGGCGGTACGATGATCCTGTTCTCCCGTTAGCATGATGGTGATCGGTATGTCGGATCGCTTGCGGAAGTCCTCCAGCCAGTCCAGACCCGTTTCATCGGGTAGTCCCAGCTCATAATCCATTAGCAGGATGTCGTAGATACTGAGATCAAAATCACTGTCGGGCTTGCCCTGCAGCAGCGGGTCATATTCATCGACCTCGGTGGATTCCCAGTTGCGTCTGAAATAACCGCGAATAAATTCACGGAAACTACTGCTGTCATCAATCACCAGAATACGCATTAGCGCAGTGCCGCATGTACGTGTTCGAGCAGGACGTCCTCGGAGTAAGGTTTGGAAAGGTACACATCAATACCCGCACTGCGGGCTTCCACGCGGTGTTTCTCGGTGGTGCGGGAGGTGATCATGATGATCGGGATCTGCTGGGTTTCCTTTCGCGAGCGTAGATGTCGGGCCAGTTCAAGTCCGTTCATGCGTGGCATTTCCAGATCAAGAAGGATGATATCGGGCGCTTCTTTTTCGATCATGATGTAGGCTTCCAGCCCATCACGCGCGGTCTGAACTTCGAAGCCCGTATCCTGCATAAACTGGGACAGTGCACGGCGCGTACTGATAGAGTCATCAACAATCAAAGCGGTTGGCAGACTGACGCCCTGTTCCAGATCTTCCCGTATCGGCGCTGACCATTTAATCTGTTGTTCGGAGAGACGGATCATTTCAGCGATGTCGAGCACGGGAACAACTTCGCCTTCACCGAGGATGGTGGCTCCAATCAGGCCTGAGATACCGGGTAGATAATGACCGAGGTTTTTGACTATCATTTCCTTGCTGCTGAGGATTTCATCGATCAGAATGACCTCTTCAATTTCTTCATCCCTCACGAGCAGTCCCAGACGTCTTTCATGAGCCTTCTTATCAGCAGGCAGGTTTAGCAATTCTTCAAGCATGCGAGTGCGAATATAACGATCTTCATGCAGATAGCTGTATTCACCATTCTGGTAGTTAATCTCATCGGCCTGGGCATAGAGGATTTGTTCTATACCGCGACTTGCTATGGCCAGCGCACTGTCACCATTTTTTACCGTCAGGGCGTGGGTGGACAATAGAGTGACAGGGAACTGTAGTTCCACATTACAGCCCTTGAGCATGCGGGAACGGATACGGACACTGCCTTTCATATGAGATAATTGTGTCTGCACAATATCCATGCCGATACCTCTACCGGAGGTCTGACTGGCATCCTTTCGGGTTGAAAAACCGGGGTGCATCAACAGGCGATTAAGATCATCCTCGTCCAGTTCCGCTTCTTCATCAAGCATGCCAAGTGTGCGGGCAGTCTGCTGGATGAGTTTGTAATCAAGTCCTGAACCATCATCTTCACAGGAAACAAGAATGGTATTGCCATGACGACTAAAGCGCAGGTTGATCTGTCCCTCTTCCGGTTTGCTGAACTGGTTTCGATCTGCCGGTGCCTCGATACCGTGATCGATAGCATTCCGGAGTATATGCATGAGGGGGTCTGTTAGCTGCGCGAGTACATCACTGTCGACCAGTGTCTGTTGCCCGTGTACGTAGAGTTGCGCGTGCTTGCCGGTTAGTTTACAGGTCTGTCGAACAGTGCGTTGCAGGCGTGGGATGATGGTCTGTACGGGCACCATGCGTGTGTTCAGTACGTGTTCCTGATTTTCACGCTGCAGGCGCTGTTGCTGGATAACCAGCTCGTCCAGTTCACCGAGCAGGTAGTCAATGTCCTGTCCTACCTCACGGCTGTCTGCGCTAGCCTCTACCAGTTGATGAGTGATGGTATGTAATTCGTTATAGCGCACCAGCTCTAGCGGGTCGAAGCCTGTATCGTCCCCGACTGCGTGTAGACGGCTGGCATTCATCCCGCGGATATCGACCTGCTGTTCCAGGTCGGCGATCAGGTTCTGAAATACCTGGTTCTGGCGAGCGAGTAATTTTATCTGTGATCGTGTACGGCTAATTTTTTCCTGCAACTGGCCGTTCATGATCATGGATTCACCGGCCAGACGTAATAACTGATCAATCATGCTGGCAGGAACACGCAAAAAGGTCTTGCCGGATACCTGCGGGTTATCAGCTGCCGGTACATCTGTGACGGATGTGGATTCGTGAGCAACAGGAACCGCGTCGGGGATGGCTTCATCATCGGCGGGTAGGCCCTGGGTACCAATCTGGTGATGCAGGTTGAGAATAGCCTGCAGGGTGTCCAGGGCATTATCCGGTAGTTTGCCCTGGCCCAGTAGATAGTCAGACATTTCTTCCAGGCAGTCCGAGGCCAGTAACAATTTATCGGCGACGGGGCGGGTTGGTGTGCGTCCCGCCCTGCTATAACTTTCCAGCAAGTCTTCCAGATGATGAGTGAGGAGTGCGATACCTCGTACGCCAACGGTGTTCGCAGCGCCTTTGATGGTGTGTGCAATGCGCTGGGCATCACTTACTTCTTCCATACTGCCTTTGTCACTGGCGAGCGCCTGAATGGCATGGGACAGGTCTTCGGTCTGTCGTGGTAGCTCCTGTAACAGACCGTCAAGTAGTTCCTGATTCAGATCGTCGGGTAGTGCAAGTGAAACATCGTCCTGGGTTGCAGAAATAAGCTGTGGCGCCTGCATTGCGGCTTCTTTGACTGGAACGACTGCAGCGAGCAAGCGCGATAACAGCACACATTGATTGCTGTCCAGTGGTTCAGGCCAACGTGCATCGGATAGCAGACGGGCTAGCGGATCACCGGCATGTTCATTGCCCAGTGCTTCGAGGTAATCCATCACCAGTAGTGGCCACATCTTCAAAAGACGCGATTGCTGGGCGGCAATATCGTTATTTTCCAGTTCCAGCTTGAGCAGGTTAGTGTGGATATGTTGCATCACCTCATGCAGGCCCTCGAGTCCAGCCGCCTGTGCTGCAGAGCCATAGCGTTCGGTTCGTAATGCCAGAGTTGCGAGATCCTCCTGATGATTTAAATCACACAGGGTGTCCGTAATCGGTTGCTCAAAGAGGTGCTTGCAGGAGGCAGACAGGTCGAGCATTTCACCTGACATCATGGCAATCAGGTCTTCGCTGATTTCGCTGATCTCTAATGGCGGCAGGTTTGGTGACAGCTGGGTGAGGATTAAATCCTCATCGACTGGTGCATCCGGGGTTTGCACGGTGTTTATGCTATCCCTTAATGGATTAATCGCTGTCTCCGCTTCCCGTTCCGGCGTATCCAGCTCGTGTTCCGCTCTGTCCTCATTCAGACTTGTCTGTTGCTCAGGGATCAGGAGTGAAACAAGGATTCTGGCTTCTTCGCCGGACAATGGCTCAGGCCATAGTGGACTCTGTAAAAAATGAATCAGGCTTTGGGCGGTGCGTGCATCATCGGGTGTTTCTATATAGTTTCTGGCGAGCACAGGCCAGTCCTTGATCTTGTCTCGTTGGGCAGGACTAATCTCGGAGAGTTCCGCCAGTTCAAGTACCAGTTCCTGACAGAATAGACAGATGTCCTGAAAACCAATCAGGCCATTTACATCCGCACATTCTGCGAGGTTTTCAATGCGCTCCACCAGTTCCTGTACATCGCCAGTACAGGCTTCTATGTCATCGACCAGTCGCGTGAGTTTCCTTGTGGCTGCGCGGGAAAGAATCTGCTGATTCTTTTCCAGTAGTGCGGCGTGCAGGCGCTGCATATCTTCTTCAGGAAAGTCCATGCCCCATACGGGATTACTGATCAGGTTGATTAATGCCTGCGCAGCTTCAGCATTCTCAGGCGCCTTGAGGTACTCATGCATCAGGGAAGGCCACTGTAAAGCTAAACTGGCCTGTTCAGGGACCGGGGGTTGTGACTGTTCCATCAGTTCATGCATGATTTCCTGGCAATACAGACAGACATCTTCCAGTCCATGAAAGCCGTTACCTGCGGCAATTTCTGCGAGGGTTTCAAGTTGATCGATTACCCGTTGTGGTTCATCGTTTGTGGACGCGATCTCATCAATGATGCAGCTTAATTCGTCGGCTACACTCACACCTTCGTCCAACTGGAACTCTGGAATGAGCAGCTGTTCCAGCAGTTCGATGTCGTGCTCTGAGAGTGTTGACTCCAGCAGGGGGGAACGTAATGTATTCAGTAGCTTTTCACGGCGGTTCTGATTCATCGGTTGTTGCAGGTAATCCAGAACTGCGACTGGCCAGTTAGCGAGGAGTTCAGCAAAGGGTTGTGCCAGATACTCCTCGTCATTGAGATTCGCCAAGGACTCCCTGAGTAACAGGATGATGTCCTGTAAGCCATCCAGCTGCAGGCGTTCTGCATGCACTGAGAGCTGTTCCAGATGCCTGATGTATTCCACCCGGTTCGGCAGGTAACCCGGTGGCGTTTCAGCAATGCGTGTCAGTGATTGCAGCGCCTGCTGAATCTCGTGGTCTTCAAAAGAAAGTGTCGATAACATGGGTCTTAATTCGGCAAGCTTGTCAGTGCTTAGACGTCGTTATCGTTTTCAGGTAGCTGGAAAACACCGACAGTGGCGACCAGTGTCATGGCATGCTCCACGAGTTGATCCGTGTAGAATGACTGTTCCTGTAAATGTGCGCCGGTTTGTCTGACACTTTCACGAATGATTTCTGTCCTGTCCCTGAGCGCATTACTGGTGCGGGCCTGTGCCAGCGCACTGCTGGCAATGCGTTGTACTACCTCAACCAGACGCTGGGTATTTTTATAGGTCAGGTCCATCTGGGTACCGGAACGTTCGGCCAGGGAACTTCCTTCCACTACCTGTGAAATGAGATCGTTCATGGTGGTCACGGCCTCAGCTGTTTCCATCTGAATATTATTAACCAGGGTACCAATCTCGGAGGTCGCCTCACGCGCATTTTCCGCCAGGCGCTGTACCTCATCGGCGACCACCGCAAAGCCGCGACCGGCTTCACCGGCTGAGGCGGCATGCATACTCGCATTCAGGGCCAGAATATGGGTGCGTTCAGAGATATTGTTGATCAGGGTAACAACACCACTGATCTCCTGTGAGCGTTCGCCCAGACGTTTTATGCGTTTCTCCGTTTCAGAGATCGACTCGCGAATTTCATTGATGCCGCCCACGGAGTCCTTCACTGCATCCATCGCAGTGGTGGTGGATTTGAGTGCAAGGTCTGCGATCTCGGTAGAGGTTTTCGCCAGGTTGGCGATACGCGTCATGTTATCTGATGCCTTGGCCAGTGCAGCGGCAGTTTCTTCGATCTCCATGCGTTCTTTATTAGCGACGTGTATAACCTTGTCTGATTGATCCTTAATGCTGTTTGATACCTCGGCAACATCACCCGAGATGCTGGTTACATTCGACAGAACGCCTGCTGTTTCACTGGTCATCAGGTTAAGCGCGTCGGCTACGGGGCCGGTCACATCTTCATTCACAATAGCGCGGATGGTAAGATTTTTTTCTGCTAATTGTGCCACGGTCTGTAGTAGATCGACGATTGAATCATTGAGCTGCTCATTCTCGTTTTCGATTTCCTCAATCGCACTGACGCGCTGGTCCAGCAGGATGTCGATGGCGGTGCCTAGTTGTTCGAATTCATCTCCAGAATCAAGACCCGCGCGTGCTTCGAGATCCCCTTCATTAATTTTCTGAATAATCTCAATCAGGCGGTAGAGCGGGGTAGTGATTTTGTTTATCTGCTGGTTAAACAGGCCGGCTGAAATGGCAAGCACGCTAACCCCGATTATCCCGGCCAACATGATATCGACATCTGCGGAATTGACGATCACCGCGCCAGCGATCAGAAATAGTAGACTGACAATGCCAAAAAGCACCCAGAGTTTCTGTTTGATGCACATTGTTAAGTTCATGTGTTTCTCCAGTTCGGACGCCCTGTGGCGCCCGTCAATATCAGTTTAGACAGCCACAGAAAGTTGGCTGGTAATCGCCGCGAAAAGGGAACGATGGTCTATCTCCAGCAGGGTTTCCTGCTCATGCAGGTAGGCGTTAAGCAGGTGTTTTTTCAACTGTTGATGGACTACAGGTACTTTATTCATTGGTTTTACGGAATACACTGCAGATGGGTAATCATCGATATAAAAGCCGACCGCGTATTCGTCCTTATCAACGATAAACAGATAATTTTTTTCATTCCCGTTTTTCGTTATTCCCAGCAGATTGCGCAGGTCGAATACAGGAACCAGTTCACCACGACGATTGCACAGGCCGAGTAACCATTCAGGCGTATTCGGCATGCGAAAGATCGAGGTGTCGAGTAATACTTCAATGTTGATTGAAGGATCGAAAATCAGCGTAGTCTTTCCAATTCGGCACACATAACGCGCATCTTCTCCACGCTGTTGTGTGGCTATATCGACTGCTGCTAGCGGTGTATATGGATTGTCTATTTGATCCAGTGCCATAACGTTGATCAGTAGGCCTTTAACTGTGCTGTGATCTGATCTTCAGTATAAGGTTTTGCGATTAATTCCTTACCACCCTGCATCTTGGCCCAGACACGGTCGGCCTTCTGCCCTTTACTGGTAACGAACACGACGGGGATCGATTGGGTCTTACTGTCTCTGGTTAACAGCCTGGTTGCTTCATAGCCATCCATGTCTTTCATTACGATATCCATAAAGATCATGTCTGGTTTTTCCTGTCTTGCGATCTGTAATGCCTGTTTTCCACTGGTCGCGGTAAACACCATACAACCAGCACGGGTGACGATGCCCTTGATGTTTGCCAGGTCAGCGGGTGAATCGTCGACCACTAATACCTTACGTATACTCATAATAAATTTTTACTCTAATCAATCGAAATTTCGTTGCGCGAATGCTTGTTACTGTTAGCTATCATTTACTGTGATTTACCAGTATCTGCACCACGGAGGATTTATGCAGATACTGTTCAACCACTTGCTGGAATATTTCCTTACCGACAGGCTTGATCAAATAGGTATCACAGCCAACCAGCTTGCCCTTTATGCGATCCGC
>JBFIID010000073.1:0-9856 GCA_041601415.1 Gammaproteobacteria bacterium | reverse complement strand
CTCTCCTGTGTGTATCGCACCGGACAACGATTTGGCGTGAATTATCTGATCGACGTTCTGACCGGCAGTGGCCAGGAACGGATTGAACGCTTCGGCCATAACAAACTCTCGACCTATGGCATCGGCAAAGACCTTGATACCCATCAGTGGCGATCGGTATACCGCCAGCTGGTCGCCCTCGGTTATCTATCCGTGGATGTCGATGGCCACGGTTCGCTGCGTCTGACGGATAGTTGCCGACCGCTGCTACGTGGCGAGCAGTCCCTGAGTCTGCGCCTGGATATTAAAAAGCCCGCAGCAACCCGCAAGTCCGGAAAGTTCTCAAGTCGCATCAAGGAACATCAGCAGCAATTCTGGGATGTATTGCGAGAAACCCGGAAACAGATCGCGATGCAGCAAGGTGTGCCCCCCTATGTGGTTTTTCATGACTCCACCCTGATGGAGATGATGGAAAATAAACCGCAAACTCAAGCGCAGTTGCAACAGATCCAGGGGGTAGGCGAGAAAAAACTCGAAAAATACGGAGCGGCTTTCCTGCGTGTCATCCAGCAGCATCTACAGAGCACGCCGGAAGCGAGCGACAGTGATACCTACGCGGATACCCTGGCGCTCTATCAGTCCTGTCATGATGTGGCTGAAGTTGCAGCAAAACGCGCCCTGAAAGTCACTACCGTCTATACCCATCTATCTGAGTTAATCGCCAGTGGTCAGTTACAACTCGGTGATATCGCGGAAATCAGTGCCGCAGACACGGCCCTGATACAGGCCTCAATGCTGGAGAGTCTGGATCTGGAAACACCTCGTCTGAAACCCGTTTTTGAATTGCTGCAGGGTGAATATGACTACGGAATTCTGCGCTGTGTACTGGCCGATTTCATGCTCGGTCGCTGTGCCTGACAGCCATCGATCAGCAGACCGTCATTCCGTTAGACACACAACCCTGTTTCTGCCTGCTTGCTTGGCCTGGTAGAGCCCCTTATCGGCACGGCTAATTAAATCATCCTGTTCCTCACCGGGGATAAACTGGGCCACCCCAAAACTACAGGTCACATTAACCTCGACTGGAAACGAATGTTCCTCGATAGAGACGCGCAATTTCTCAGCAAAGCTGAAAGCCGCATCAATCTCGGTATCGGGTGCGAGAATCACAAATTCTTCGCCCCCCCAGCGCACAATGATGTCGGATGATCTAATCGTTGTCTGACACAACATCGACAGACTTTTGAGTACCGCATCCCCAGTCAGGTGACCAAAGTCATCATTAACCTGCTTGAAATGATCCACATCGAACAGGATCAACGAGAATCCCGTTGCATAACGTTCCGCGCGCTCGATCTCCTGCTGTAACCGATCATTAAAATATTCACGATTGTAGAGAGAGGTCAGGTGATCCGTCGTTGCCTGAACCTGCAGCTCAACATTCACCCGCTCCAGTTCATCCTGCTGTTCCTTCTGTCGAACTCTATAGGTCTCAAACAGGGACTGGATTGCCGATGAGAATATGTAGCCCAGACACAGCACGAGAGAGCAACTGATCAGGGTAAAGTAGATCAGATATCGAACCGTGTCCTTGCTCTCATCACCCAGAGAATCCTGGATGCTATGTATACGGTGTTCAAGATCATCGAGATAAGTGCCTTTGGCAACGATCCATTGCCACTCTGGAAAATACTTGAAATAACTCAGTTTTTTCACCGGTGTATCTGTACCGGGTTTCTTATACCAGTAAGTAACGAAAGACTCGCCCCGATACTCAATGTCCCTCAACATCTGTTGGCGATACTGAAGTCCCTTTGCATCACTAACACGACTGGATATTTTACGTCCCACAAGATCTGGCCGATTCGGATTAACCAGCATGGTGGCGAACTCATCGCCACCAGAAACCTCATGCAGTTGATAGATAAAAAGGTATTCGGGAGAGTTTTGATCCGGAACTATGCTATTCAGGTGATAGATAATGGATTGCTTGATCTCTTCTTCGATATTAGCGTGGTACTCACCGGTGCCGATTACCCAGTTATAGGTCGGCCAGTGTTTCACAAATGAAACCTTATCCTTGAGGGTCTTACTAACATCTCCCGGCACGGGCCATTTATATTTGATAAAGCCTTCACCGCTATCCTCGACCACTACTTTCATTTGCTCAAAGATACCCAGATCATCTTCCAGTGCATCGGAATAGATATTTTGACCCTCGAATTCAGGCTCGGGCGGATTGAGAACGATATCCCCCTGCAGCGACTTGATAAAAAAATAGCCCCTGCCCTGATAAAAACGTATTGGCCGCAGAGCCTCGATCACCAGATTCTGAATCGCCGCATCGCTATGACTGTTTTGCTGTGTCCTGTAAATGCTATCGGCCATTTCATAGGCCTCATAAACACGACTTTTAATCTCCTCACGCAGGTGTTGCTCGGTCCGGTTGTGCCAGGCATTAATGCTGCTGATCTGCATATTAACTTCCGAACGTAGTCGATCACGCTGGGCCTCGGTGTAGTCCTGCTCCACGCGTTCCAGATCCCGTTCAAAATGTGCATCCCGGTGTTCAACAAAAATCGCACTCAGCACCGCCGTCAACACCAGCACCAGCAGGGTTGAGCTGACGAAACTGATTTTGCCTATATTCTCTTCTTTAATAATGGACAATGGATTGACCTGAGCGCCCACGGCGAGTGCGGAAAATACACAGAAGACCGGGGCGGCCACTGAACAGGTGCGCCCCACCTTATTAGCTGTTACCAAACCAGGTAGATAAGCAACTATCGGCCTTTTCCCTGATATCTGTAGGTTTAATTAGACATCTCTGATACGGGTTTGATAGAGGATCCAGCGGACACAGTCATGAAGACGGATATTAATGGAGGCCAGAAGCACCGATGCCGCCCTGTATATGGGGCGGCATCGGTAGATCTAAAACAAAATCAGGCGATTAGAGTAGAATTTCTATCTCGCTCTGTGCACGCAATTCAGAGATCAGCTTATCGATACTTTCCTTAATCTTGATGCTCTTAAGATAGTCCCTGATCTGGTTGGTCGCCTGCTCGCGGGTGACTTTTTCACCACCACGCGTCGCCTCACGTTTAATGATGTGATAACCAAACTGGGTACGTACAGGGTCGGATATGTCACCGTCCTTCAATGCGAAAGCAACCTGTTCGAACTCTGCCACCATGCGGCCTCTGCCGAAATAGCCCAGATCACCACCTTTCTCACCAGAAGGGCCTTCTGAGTGTTTTTTCGCCAGTTCGGCAAAATCACCACCGTCACGGGCCTGTTTCAGAACCTTCTCAATCATTTCCTTGGCAGCCTTTTCGTGTTCTTCGTTCGCGGTTGGTGCCAGTTTTATCAGGATATGTCTGGCATGAATTTCGTCAGGCATCATCATTTTTTCGGTGTTCGCATTGTAGAACTCATCGATTTCACTGTCTTCGACCTTAACTGTGTCAATGATTTCCTGCTTGATCATGTCACGCACAGACAGGCGTTTCTTGATATCCATGCGGTAGGCCTCTTCGGTAAAACCGCCTTTCTGTATGCTGGCAATGAACACGTCGGGGGATGGAAACTGTGACTTCATCTGTTCCAGGGCCTTGTCGACCTCAGCATCATCGGCCAGGGTCTTTTTGCTTTCGGCCTCTAGCCAGAGCATTTCCTGCACGATCAACTGGTCAAGCACGTCCTTCTGCACATTGGCAAACTCATCCGGGTCACTGATACTGGTGACAGTTGAACCGCTCTGCTTCATGGCACTATCAAGTGCGGCATCCAGACGCAACTTGCTGATTCCTGATCCATTAACTTTTGCGGCAAGATCACCGGCCAGGACAGATGCGCTGCCCAGGCTCAGACTGCTTAATAACAGGGCTAATATGTATTTCTTCATCATTGTACTCATCGCTCTTTGGTTATACAGGCTAATTGCTACTCTGCGCCTGCTGCATGAAATTTACTGAATATCGTCCTGGACGGACTCAGTAAACAAGTATCTCTACGTCCGCTTCATCGCGTAACTCTTCGATAAATTTAACGATCCTCTGATTAGTCTTTTGCTTCATCAGGAATTCGCGAATCTGTGATTCGACTTCCGTCAATGGTGCGGCCTCACCACCCTTTTTCTCTTCCAGTTTGATCAGGTGAAAGCCGAACACCGTGCGCACAGGTTCGGAGACTTCACCGACCTCAAGCGCCATCGCGGCCTTTTCAAAATCCGGCACCATCTGACCAGCGGCGAAATAACCGAGATCACCGCCATTAGCTGCCGTTTGATCCTCTGATTCTTTCTTCGCCGTTTCAGCAAAGTCTGCCCCGTCCTTTATCGCCTGAAGGATCTCATCAACATGAATCTGCGCCGCACCGATTTCATCCTTGGTCGCGTCCTGTGGTACACGAATCAGAATGTGTCGAGCTCGCAGTGCCAGAGGATATGACATCTTATCGAGGTTTTCCTGATAGAAGGTTTCAACCTCCTTGCTGGTAATCACCAATTTGTCTTCTACTTCTGCCTTTAGCATCTTGCTAATAGACAACTGATGTTTAATGTCCTCGTAGAATTTCTTTTCGTTCATGCCGCTCTCAATGATCTTATTCTGAAAGGCCATTTCCGAGTCATAACCCGCACGGGTCTGATTGAAGGCTTCCTCTACTGCTTTTTCATCAGCGACGTAATTATTCTTTTCCGCATGCTGCCAGAGAATTTCCTGGGTAATAAGCTTTTCAAGTACACGACTCTGAATGGTGTTATAGCGACTTGGCTGGGTGATACCACCAGAACCGACACCCTGACCCGCTATCTCCGTATCCACACCTGCCTGTAAACGATTACGTGAGATACCCACACCATTCACCGTGGCGGCCTGTCCATAACTATCGGCCAGCACGGCGTGACTAACGAAACTATTAATTAACAACAGAGCAATGACAGAGAAATTTTTCATTCGATTATCCTGATGAATCAGACGAGGCAGACTAGCGTTCGAGAGTAACCCATGTGGTGTTCGGATCGAGGCGTTTTCGAACCAGATCAACCTGTACGATATGTGAACCCCATGCGCCAATACGTCGACGCGTATTATAACTGACCGACGAGATCAGCCCCGGTTCAAAATCATTCATCGACTGCAGGGTATCCATCAATTTTTCACGGCTCAGTTCAGAGCCCGTGCGCTTCAATGCCTCAACCATAACATTGGCGGCATTCATCGCCGAGACCTGTACACCGCTGTTACTGTAATCCAGTTTATAGGTACTGTGCAGGTTCTCGAATTGTGCCACGCCCTGTTTACTGTGGTCAGATGGCATCACCGGGAAGCTCACATAGATTCGTTTCAGATAGGCCTCAGGTATTTCAAATACCGAATTACCCACCAGTGCTCCCGGCATCAGGGAATGTGGCATCAGATCTTCGGAACGCATTGCCTTACTTAATTCTACGAAGCGATCACCACGTTCAAAGAACAGCACTACTTCTACATGCTCTTTACTCAACTGTTTTGCGATCGCCTTTGCATCAAAGTTGTCCAGCGGCACCTTGACCGCCAGCGGTTCCTTCCAGCCCTGTGCTTTTGCCTGTTGGTTTACACCTTCCAGAATCGGCGCATAGAGTTCCAGATCGGAATACACCACGGCCACACTGGGCGTAATGAACTGCAGGTTATCGGACACAAATTTCACCATCGCCTGGGCCTGCTCAACCACACCGGCCTGCAGATAAAACACATAGGGGTGTGCATCGGGTTCGTAAGGGAACAGGGTGTGAGACCCCACCACAGGCATTTCAAATTCTTCTGACAATTTCACCAGTTCTTGTTCATACCCTATGGAAACGGAACCAAGCAGTGCGAACACGTCATCACGTCTCAACAGATCCCGAATCGCCCACAGGGATTTTTCTCTTTCATCACCCACCTCGGCCACGGCCAGGCTGAGTTTTCGACCATGTATTCCACCTTTGCTGTTGACGTCCTTCAGATAGGCTTCAAGAAACTTGCGTGTCGACTGCCCGAGTGGAGCCAGACGTCCCCTGGTTGGCAGGATGGTACCGAGTTTTATTTCATTATTTATGACGCCGGGGTCGAGATCCGTTTCTATACGTTTCATGTAGGCAACCAGATCCAGCATGTCTTCCTTTGACATGTCGTAACGTGGCATCGCAGTATCCAGTTTATTGCCCGACGGGTCCTTACCAAAGACAATGGCCTGCATCACTTTTCGATCATCAAACGCCGTGTGTGATCGACCGTAGGGATGCTGATGTCCATCGGGGTGCATTAAATGTGACCAGGTAATATCCGGCGGTACAACAGCACCTTCTGGACGCCCTTTACCATCGCGCCCATGGCAACTGGCACAGGGTACAACGGAGGCCGGCATATCAACCGAACTGGAGCCAATTTTGGCGTTAATCAGCGAGCCTTTGGGGCTGGTTCCCTGAAAATAGATCTGTTTCCCGCGTTGCTCCTGATCACTGAGTGACTCGGCGCGTAAAGAGGCTCCCGTGAACACAGCAGACAGCGATACGCCAATAATGATGGATCGAATAATCGAATTAACTTTCATTGTTTTAAACCAGACACCCTTGCAGTGAAACGAACAGAGAATAATGCTTAACCGCGTTCTGCCAGTAACAGACGTAGTTTTTCAGCAATACCCAGAGGCAGTGCCTGAGGTGGGATTTTTAACCAGTGCGCGGTACGCACATCACCGGCCAGCATCAGGGTCGAATGAGATTCCAGATTAGGCGTGAACTGTCCCAGTATTTTTATGATGCGCGTGACATTATCCGTATTGCCGGTAAGGAACAGCCATTCTTTCTGATCGGCGTGATATTTTTTTGCGAAATCCTTCAGTGCTGCAGGTGAGTCACGCTCCGGATCAAGACTGATAGAGACAAAGCGCAGCGGACCATTAAACTCACCTTCCATCATGTCACGTACTGCCGTCAGTTTCTGGGTTGCCAGTGGACAGGCACCTTCGCAATTCGTGAAGATAAAGTTGATCACGACTATCTTGTCTTTCAGCACATCGCTAAAAAACTTTACTGTTTCACCTTCCTGTGTCACCAGTTCCAGATCGGTGAAATAGGCGCGCGCCTTTTCTTCGTTTGCGACAACATCCGGGTTGGTCACTCTACTCGGTGTCAGGCTGACTGTCGCCTTCTCTTCACTGACCGTTGCCTTGTCATGGTTGCCACCTTCATGGGCCATTACCGGCAATGACAGACAGCTTGCAACCAGACTGCCCAGCAGGATCTTTTTAAGCGTGTGGTTCATTGTATTAATACCTTTTTATTGCCCGGCAACTGCAGTGCTTCGCGCTGCCGAATAGTGATCAATTTTGGCGACAATGTCTTTCGGATCGGGGAAGCCATAAAAACGCGACCACTCACCGGTTTTCATGTCGCCTACCAGTACCATCGCAGGATGATCTTCGTAACTGGGTGTATAGGCCCCCATCTGCAATAGCACTTCATCAACCTTGAATTTATTGCCTGTCAGCCAGTACCAGTTATCACCGGCACTGTGTTTAGCCGCGTAATCCTTCAGTTTTGCCGGCGTATCGCGGGTTGGGTCAACACTGATGGAAACCATCACCACCTCCTTGCCCATACGATCGGCCATGCTGTCCTGCACCTTGCGCAAGATCACCGATAAAACCGGGCAAACGGTTGTGCATGTGGTATAGACAAAATCCACCACCACAATTCGCTCGGCCATCACATCGGTCTTCAGTCGCACAGTCTCACCGTCACGGTTAAGCAACTCCGCATCCGACAGGTTCAGCTTGATACTGCTGGCCTTGCTGGCTTTTTTATTCAGCATGGCCTTATGCGCGGCATGTGGATCGGCACCACCATCACTCTGATGATCGCCGTGTCCCTGATGACCTTCATGGCCTTCATGACCTTCATGCATGTCATGACCTTCATGCCCTTTGTGCATGTCATGGCCTTCGTGACCTTCATGCCCCTGGTGCATCTCATGATCCGAATGATCATGCTCACCACCTTTGGCTAACAGTGGCGCTGAATGCAATCCCAGCAACAACATCGCGAGGCCGCTGAGCTGTAGGGTTTTACGCGCGCCTTTGGTAAAGCTGTGTCGCATATATCTACTCCGATTATTTGATTCAGGCATTACTTCTTATCGGACACTTTGCCTTCAGACTTAAATTTTTTCGGGTCAATCGCCATCATCGTCAGGATGTTGGTGTCGTTATATCCCAGTTTCAGTGAAGGTATCGCCACCTGAATGTAATAGGCACCGGCCATTTTCATTGGCAGATTCACCTCAAACAGTCCGTCACCTAATGGTTCTGCAACAAATTCCCGCATGCCAAAACGCGGTGCACGATAATATTTCACCAGCATATGGTCGGTGGAGGTCACCAAAGCACCACTACCCGCATTAATAACCTTGAACTGTAGTTTGACCGTTTGACCGGCGGCGATCCTGCGTGCTTCGACCTGATAATCAACGGTATAGCGCTTGCTATCCTCGGCCTTGTCGTTCATCAAATTGCGTTCGGCAGTCATATCAAAACAGTGCAGGAAGCGCGGAGCCTCATTCATGAAACCGACTTCGTATTTACCGGCAGTTGGCATGCGAATTTTTGATGAATAGACACCGGGACGCACTTCCTTCATCGCACGGTCGGCAATATTCACCGCACGCGGGCTGGCACCATAATTACGGAACGCACCCATTGGCGCATTCATGCCTTCCATGTAGTAGTACACCGTATTATCGCCAGGGCTCACCACAAACACGGCAGCACCCAGTGCGGCAGGAGAAATGGCATCTGCGATACCGATGTCGGCCGATTTGGAGGGTGCCACGGCACCGGCTTCAAAATGGTTGATAATCGGCTTACCGCCCTTACTCAATTCACCCAGGTTGACCATTGAAATCTTGTTGGTCTCCAGCGCACGGATATAGGCAAATGCGGTGGTGATACCAATCTTGTAGGGTTTATCCAGTACATCAATCGTGTGTGCCACTTTATTAGTCGCAGAATCGATCACGAACACCTGATTGTTCGTCGGGTTCACGTTAAAACCCCAGCGGCCATCTTCACTGAAACGCAATGGTCCTGGCCCCGGTTTAGTCTGGATGGTGGTCACCAGTTTCATACTGGCGGCATCAATCACCTTAAATTCACCGGTTTCGCCATCACCGACATAGAGTGATTTACTCAGCTTTGAATAGGCCATGGCAATCGGGCTGTTACCGGTTTTAATCTCGGCAACGGATTTCAGGCTGGTGATATCGACGATATTGACCGTACCGGAGTCACGATTGGTAACGTAGGCATAGCGACTGTTATCAGAGAAGGTAATTTCATGGTGTCCCTTGCCCACCGGGATGGTCGCCTTGACCTCGAATGAGCGACTGTCGATAACGCTGACAGAACCGTCTTCACCTTTCTTGCCGGTGTTACCCACCCACACATAACGTGCGTCTGGCTGCATTGCAACGCGGGTCGGGTAATCACCCACGGGCAGGTATCTATCCACCTTGAAGGTACCGAGGTTGACCACGGCCACTTCGTCGGCACGGGGAATACTGACAAACATCCAGTTTTCATCGGGTGTTTTGGCCCAGTCGGAACCGGGACGCTTCAGATTAATACTGGCATACAGACTGGTGATACCAGATACGCCGACCACCGGGTCAATCACCGAGATACTCGGTTCACGGTTCATGATCAGGATGTAATAGCTGTTCAGGTCGATCATAGGCCGAATGCCGACCATACCCTGTAGATACATACCGATACGGGTCTTACATTCCATGCCGGTGCCGTCCTTGTCGCCCTTGGCGGTTTCCACCAGGTCGATCCATACGCCGGGATAACT
>JBFIID010000072.1:0-9879 GCA_041601415.1 Gammaproteobacteria bacterium | reverse complement strand
CTGGTGTTTGGTTCAAACTCCATACTGCGTTCCTATGCGGAAGAGTATGCCCAGCACGACAACAAGGAAAAATTTGTCAAAGATTTTGTTAAAGCCTGGACCAAAGTGATGAATGCCGATCGCTTTGATCTGTAGCTTATTATTCGCCATGTGCCTTACAGCCACAAAAGTAGCGGGCGGTTGTCAGGCTTTTATCAGGAGTAAAATATATGAGTACAATTGATATCGGTATTTCGGCTTCCAACCGCGAAAATATCGCGGAAGGGTTAAAGCAGCTGCTGGCAGATTCGTATACCCTCTATCTTCAAACCCACAATTTCCACTGGAACGTGACCGGTCCTCAATTCCGCGAACTCCACCTGATGTTTGAAGAGCACTATACGGAACTGGCGACAGCGGTTGATGAAATCGCCGAGCGCATACGCACCCTTGGTGTGGCGGCTCCTGGCACGTATAAAGCCTTTGCCCAATTGAGTTCCATTGATGAAGTGGAAGGTGTGCCGACTGCCAAGGAAATGGTTGAGTTGTTGACCAAAGGGCATGAGCAAGTTGTCAAAACCTGCCGTGCAGCGCTCGGCCCGGCTCAGGAAGCAGATGATGAATCTTCGGCGGCCTTGATCTCGGATCGGATGCGGATACATGAGAAAACAGCGTGGATGTTGCGGGCCATGCAATAGCCTGATTGGGTTCATAATCTGGACGCCCTTTGTGGACGCAGTGTATTGTTCAGGCATTTTGCAGGGGCTGTCCAGCTTAAGTTAATGAGCAATTCATGCTTCTGCTGATCCTTCTGTTCAGCACACTCGGGAGTATCGGAGCACTGTTAATCAGTGCGCTACTTCTGTTGTTTCCAGAGAGTGTTCGCTACCGTTTTGTTCCCAATCTGGTGAGTTATGCGACCGGAACCCTGCTGGGGGCTGCGTTCCTCGGTATGATCCCCGCAGGACTCAAGCAAGCACCTGTCTTTCTGTTTTCTGTATCGCTATTGGGCGGCATCATTCTGTTCTTTTTAATGGAAAAGCTGGTGCTCTGGCGTCACAGCCATGAAGACCAGGTTTCCAGTGACACGGCTGTTGTTCCTCTTATCCTGGTGGGTGATGCCTTTCATAATCTGGTGGACGGTGTTGTCATTGCATCAGCCTTTCTCACGTCCATACCGCTGGGTATCGGCGTGTCCCTCGCCGTTATTGCCCATGAAATTCCGCAGGAAGTGGGTGACTTTGCCATCTTGCTGGAAAATGGCCTCTCGCGAGGTAAGGCATTACTGCTTAACGGGCTGGCATCGGTAACAACACTACCCGGTACCCTATTGGCTTATTTATGGCTGGATAAAACCAGCACATTGGTTCCTTATGTTCTTGCGCTGTCTTCAGCGAGTTTCATATACATTGCTCTCTCCGATTTAACGCCGGGATTACGAAAGGACGTTAGGGGTATGGCAACATTACGGCAACTGCTATTACTCTTTGCAGGAATTGGGACGATTGCCATTTTTCATCATGGGCAATGACACAATTTATCGTTCAAAACGAGAGGGTATTCGATGAATTCCTTAACAGACGATGACATAACAGTACTCGCCGAGGCGCTGGATGATGAGTACAAGGCTTACGCCATTTATGATCAGGTGATCAAAGACTTCGGTAATGTGAGGCCTTTCGGCAATATTCGCGAGGCTGAAGGTCGCCATATTAATGCACTTCTGGCACTGTATCGAAAATACGGTCTATCGATACCTGACAATACCTGGCCCGAGAAAGTCCCCAGGTACAAAACGATTGCAGAGGCCTGTAAAGCAGGAGTCGCTGCCGAGATCGAAAATGGTGCAATGTATGAGCGTCTACTGCAAAAGACAGAAAAGGCTGATATTCGGGTAGTATTGCAGAACCTACAGGAGGCATCACAGGAGCGACATCTTCCGGCATTTCAGCGTTGTGCTGGAGGTGGTAGTCGTAACGGTAGTGGGAAGGAGTGTGGAACGGAGCGAGGTTGTGGTCCTCGTTGGAGATTTGACTAGCATTGAGATAATCTTGCCATCGCACTGATAAGCGTAAGTCCGCTTGAACAAAAAAAGCTATTAAGCTTGCCTGATTGATAAGTGGTTTGAGCGACGTTCGCAACGTTGCTGCAAAATAATACTTCTTTGCTTTATGGTTTTACAGTGATTCGAATTACCTATGAGGGATTGGCAGTCAGACCAGTGATTGGGCTCAGAATGAAATTATTTTTAAGAAATTTCTGAGCATGGTGTTTTTCATGGTATTACCGATTAGAAGAACAATAAGCCATTGATAATAAATGACAAAAAGGGCTTATTTGCAATAGAGTGGGAGTAGGCCATATCTGGCACTGGCTGGCACCTGTAGGCACCAAGATCCTGTAAGCTCACAAAACCAATAAGTTATCCTCGTTTTTGTCTGGCAACATCTGGCACTGGCAGGCTTCGGCAAGCAGTTAGTATTTTTTTCCAATGGTATAGATCACGGTATCGCCGCACACAATATCACTGCGCTGCTCTAACACCATGTCATGCGTGTTGATCTGTACATGGCATTCGTGATCAAGCCTTCGCTACGCCATACAGACCAAAGCTTGACGTCAGATGTTTTTGTCCCAGTAGGGCGGATCGGAAAGCCGCTGTTTCATATAGTCGATAAACGCCCGCACCTTCGGTGTCAGGTGCCGCCGGCCGGCATACACTGCGTAGATGGTTACTTCCTTTGCGCGATAATCTGGTAGCAGCCTCAGTAGCCTGCCAGCCGCGATGTCTTCACCGACGATAAAGGTCGGTGTCAGCATGATGCCGGCTCCACCAAGTACCGCCTGTCTCAATGCCAGACTATTGTTCATCTCGATGCTGCCGGTGACGGGTACAGAGCTGTAACGGCCATCCGGTGACAGGAAGCGCCATTCATTGGGGGAATCCTGATAACGGTAGGACAGGATGTTGTGTTTGCGCAGATCGTCCGGTGTACGGGGTGCGCCGTAGCGTTCAACGTAGTCGGATGAAGCGCAGACGACATGATGGCAGGGTGCAAGCGGTGTTGCCACCATGCTTGAATCTGGTAGCTCGGCAATACGGATAGCAACATCGAAGCCCTCCTCGACGAGGTCGACCTGACGGTCGTCGAGGCTCATGTCCAGCTGTACCTCGGGATGTCGAGTCTGGAATTCCGCCATCGCCGGTGCGATATGCAGAATACCGAAGGACATCGGGGCACTGATCTTTAACCTGCCACTCGGTGTCGCCTGCAGCTTGGCGACTTCAGCCTCCGCGGCCTCGATCTCGCCCAGTCCGAACTGCGAACGTTCGTAGAAAATCTGTCCTGCCTCGGTCAGGCTGAGCCGCCGTGTGGTGCGGTTGAGCAGGCGTACCTTGAGCCGGTCTTCGAGGCGGCTGATGTATTTGCTGACCACCGACCGTGTCAATGCAAGCCGCTCGGCAGCCGCAGTGAAGCTGCCACTGTCCACCACCTGCACGAATACCGCGATGTCTGTCAGGTTCTGCATAAAGCCCCGATCACATGTTTATTAGTAAATATATATGAACAGTATTGTTCATATAAAGACGATTATCAAATGAATATTGATCATTATGCTTGTTTTCAAGGCTGAATGTTCTGGGATAGAAGTCCTGGCGACGCAGCCGGAATTCGATCAACCGGATACAGGAGAACAGGCATGAACAGACAGAATTACATACGGGGCACGATGGCGCGGGCCATCCTGACGGCCACGACACTAATGAGTACGTCAGTGGTGAGTGCGGCTGGGGCAGTCACGCACACTACGGCCCAGCCAGACCTTCCGCAGCCAGTTTCAGTCCACACCGTGGGAAAGAGTCCGTGGGGTCCGGATGACGAGATCGGCCGGCTGAATCTGATGACCGCCGCATCGCAGCAGGTCATCCTGTCGCGTATCGCAGGTGGAGCAAGCTATGACCTGTCGGTCGAGTACTTCATCGGCATGCCCAGCTGGCAGGCAGCGGGCGATCCGCACTACCGTATCTGGATGACGCATACACCCCACGGCACGGTCATCGACGATCCGCTGGGCCTGGGCGAGACGATGAACGAGCACGTCAGTTACACCGGCGCGGCGATCTCGCTCTATACCCACATGGGGACCCATATCGATGCGCTCAATCATTTCGGTCTCAACGGCAAGATCTGGAATGGTTTTCGTGCCGAAGAGCATCTCGGTGATCGTGGTTGGACTGTCGCCGGTGCCGAGAATATCCCGCCCATCATCGCACGCGGCGTGCTGATCGATGTCGCCCGGGCGATGGGTGTCGACATGCTGCCAGCCGGTTATCGCGTGACGCGTGATGATCTCGTCGATGCACTGGATAAACAGGGCACGACACTCGAACAGGGCGATGTCGTGCTGATCCGTACCGGCCGCATGCAGGATTATAAAGATGCCTCGTCCTACATGGCCAATCCGCCCGGCATGGGTATGGCGGCGGCGCGTTTCCTGGTCGAGGAAAGCGGCGCCATGATCGTCGGTGCTGACAACCTCAGTTTCGAGGCCTTCCCTTCCGAGGTCGAGAACAACTATGTGCCGGTGCACAGTTATCTGCTGGCCGAGCAGGGTGCACCGATCATGGAACTTGTGTTCCTCGATGAGTTGGCCAGAGACAAGGTCTACGAATTCGCTTTCATCGGAGGCTCTTTGAAGCTTCGCGGTGCTGATGCCGCACCCATACGTCCTATCGCCCTGCCGCTAAGTGGTGCTCGTGAAAATGAGGGTGGTGAATCATGATCGCGGTAAACAGGCTCGACCATGTTGGCATACGGGTGCACGACTTCGCACGCACGGTGAACTTCTATCATCAGTTCGGTTTCAAGGTCATCCGTGATGACCGGCATGAACGCGTGGTGGTATTACGCAATGCGGCAGGTACTGAGCTCAATCTGCTCGACTCTGTCGATACACCAACCGATGCGGCAGTGGCTGGCAGTAACTTACTCATGGACCAGGCACATAGGCATCCGGGGTTTACCCACATCGCCATGCAGGTGGCAGATATCGAAGTCACGCTGCGAGATATTGAATCTCTCGGTATAACAGTGACAGAAGGTCCGGTGACATTCGGTGACGGCAAGACCTCGATCTTTTTCCGTGACCCGGACCGAAATGTCATCGAGCTGACACAGCTACCGGCAGTCCCGGAACAGCGACACGACGGGGAGGCTGGGCGATGAAAGCACTTCTGTTGTTGTTGCTGTCGGGTACGCTAGCCGCCGGTGTCTTCGTTACCGGCAAGCAGGCGAGTAACGAACAGTTGGCGCCACTGTATATCCTGTTCTGGCAGATGACCGGCGGTGCGCTGGTGGTATTGGCTGTGTCTCGGTTCAGCTCAGGGTCTTCGCGCCGGCTCCCGGTATGGGACTGGCAACACCTGCAGTATTACCTGGTCGGCGGTTTGCTGGGAATCAGCCTGCCATACGTGCTTGCCTTCATCGTCATGCGCGAGTTGCAGGTCGGTACTGTCGGTCTGCTGACGGCCTTGTCGCCGGTCATCACCTATGGCATTGCAAGAGTGCTGAACCTGGAGCAGGGACACCCGGTAAAACTGATCGGCCTAGTACTCGGGCTGATCGGTGTCACCTTGCTGGTAATGCCGAACGGGTTATCGGAACCTGGCATGGCACATGATGGCGACTGGCTATATATCTTGCTTGGTCTTGGCATCCCAGCGTCGCTTGCTGCCAGCAACCTGTATCGAAGCCACTACTGGCCGCAAGGCAGTAACGCCACGCAGCTGTCTATCGGCATGTTATCGGCGCAGGGGCTGGGGCTGCTGCTGATCAATGCCGCAACCGGAAATTTCGATACAAGTCTGCTCGCCAATCGCGACGCGGTACTCACGCTGGCGCTGTTGTCATTGTTCGCAGGTGCCTCCTATCTGAGCACGTTCTACCTGTTGCGCGAAGGTGGGCCTGTGTACCTGAGTCAGATGGGATATGTCATATCCGTAGTGACCTTGCTCGCAGGGATCGTGTTGTGGAGTGAAAGCTACGACACAAACGACATGTTGAGCATGGGTCTGATCTTTGTCGGAGTTCTCATGACAACGGTTATCCGGTCGAGGGAGCAGTCCAGGCAGGCGGCACTTGTCGTGTCGGCACAGTAACAAAATAAACCATGTACAAACGAGAGGATAAGATCATGAATATTACCGAAGCACTCAACTGGCGTTATGCCGTCAGGAAGTTCACAACAGAACGGATCGAAGAAGATAAGGTATATGACCTGCTGACAGCGACACGCCTGAGTGCGAGTTCGTACGGTCTGCAACCCTGGCGTATGGTCGTGGTCAATGACATCGATACGCGCAAGCGACTGTACGAATATGCCATGGGGCAGGACAAGGTGGTCAACTGTTCGCACCTTGTCGTACTCGCGGCGCAGACTGATATCGGTGATGCCACGGTCGACAGATATATGGATGCCTTGATTGGGGTTCGTGATCTACCGGTGGATGTACTCGACAGAATCAGTACGCATATGAAGGAAGTTATCAGAAACATGAGTGAGCAACGCAGAAGGGAGTGGGCGCATGAACAGGTCTATATTGCCCTGGGTACCCTGTTGACTGCGGCCTCAGTGATGAAGATCGACACCTGTCCGATGACAGGCTTCGAAAGTGAAGGCTTTGACAGTGTGCTCGGATTGCATAAACGTTCGCTGGAATCATCGGTTATCTGTGCGCTGGGTGTGCGCGACCCAGAAGATGAAAACGCTTTGTTGCCTAAGGTCCGCTACGGTGACTCGGAGATGGTGTTAACCGTTTAGGTATTGGCTCATGAGTAGAGGTGAGTTATGACAACACGAGATCATGTTATGCAGACAGACCATGACATAAGACTGCTTGGCAGGATTGGCGGTTTGCTCTATCTGGTTATCATCGTGTGTGGTATCGGTAGCGAAGTGTTTATCCGGGGCAGTTTGTACGACGACATGGATATAAGCGTGACAACGGCAAACATCCTCGCAAACAGCGCCTTGTTCAAGACCGGCTTCCTCGCAGATTCGATCATGCTACTCTGTGATGTGGCGATCGCTATCGTGCTCTACCTGCTGTTCAGGCAGGTCGATAAGACATTGGCCTTGTCCGCCATGGTGTTCCGCCTGGTCCAGGCAGTCATCATCGGAATGAGCCTGTTGTTCTACTATGCGGCCTACCTGCTGTTGACAATCGACGCACCGCCGGGTGAGCAGACATTTACCATGCTGGCCTTGTTCATCGACATGCATGCGTACGGCTATGACCTCGGTCTTATATTCTTTGGAATCGCCAATATTGCACTCGGTGTGCTGGTCATCAGATCAGATTTTTGTCCAAGGCCGCTGGGGTATGGCCTGGTCATGGCGGCAGTTGTCTATGTGGTTGGCAGCTATATGAAGTTTATGGCCGCGGTGTACCATTCCTTCGTTGAACCGGCCTACCTGGTTCCATTGTTGGCAGAACTGGCGTTCTGTCTATGGTTGTTGTTCGGCAAATTTGTACAAGACAAATATGCCGGGCAGTTGGCTTAGTCTCGATTACTGGAAGTAGCATGAACAAAATAGCGGTATTCGGTAAACCTGGAAGTGGTAAATCCACTTTAAGCAAAAATCTGGCATCAGTTACGGGTATCAAGTTGTATCCATTAGATTCCATTGTGTACAAAAGCAACGGTGAAATGGTTGACCGAAAAACCTATGATAGTGAGCATGAAAAGATACTCTCTTCAGATAGCTGGATCATTGATGGATTCGGCCCAATGGAGTCATTTTATAATCGGCTGGATGCAGCTGATACCTTGATCTATATAGATCTTCCATATTTTTTCAGTTATTGGTTCGTGACAAAGCGTTTGTTAAAAGGAATGTTTGTCAAGCCTGAAGGATGGCCTGAGGGTAGTTCAGTTTTAAAAGGAACTGTGCAAAGTTACAAAACATTAAGACTTTGTCCCAAATTCTGGAATGAGAGTTTTATGCATAAACTAGAAACAGTATCGAATGGTAAGATTTTGTTTGTAATCCAGACAATCCCTGAATTAAATGGCTTTGTTGGAGCGAATGTGAAATGAAAAGTATAAGAACCAGGTAACTAGAACTGGTCTGGACGATATTTTTCGGCAATTATATGTGGCGAATAGCAACAATTTCTGAACACGGTATTTTTCATGGTATTAGCAATATGTTGATTTTTAACCCATTGAAAAATAAAAAAACTGCCTTGTTTACTATCGAGTGGGAGTAATGTGCCTTACCATAGGTTTAGGTTATCAGGCTGCATTACTTAAGCAGATTTAACAGGAGATAATCCGATGAAATTTCTGTTATTGGCGGCAGCCGTGCTGGGTGTTATCTACATGGTTTTTATTGAGAGTAAGCGTTCTCCTGGTGAAGATGGACGCCCAGAAGCGATTTACCAGCGCGAGGTAGAAAAAGCCCAGAACCTGGACAAGCTGATGCAGGATGCCGTGGATCAGCATGGCGAGGAAATGGATCAGATCAAGTGATATCGGCGTGCTGGTCAAATCAATGAACGGTAAAGGATACACGGCAGCAGACCGTGATTGGATGTCGCAGGCGATTGAACTGGCCAAGCTGGCCGCTGCTGCCGGTGAGGTGCCGGTGGGGGCGCTACTGGTTAAAGACGGTGTCTGTATCGGGGAAGGCTGGAACAACCCCATTGGCCGTTGCGATCCTACCGCTCATGCCGAAATCAATGCCCTGCGTCAGGCCGCAGGCCAGCTCCAAAATTATCGCCTGCCAAATACCACCCTGTACGTCACCATTGAGCCCTGCACCATGTGTATCGGGGCGATGATTCATGCCCGCGTTGGTCGCTTGGTCTACGGTGCCACTGAACCCCGCGCCGGGGCGGTGGTCAGTCAGCTGCAATTGCCGCAGTGCGGTCACTACAACCATAAAATGGCAGTGGTGGGTGGTGTGATGGGCGAGCAGTGTGGTGAATTGGTCAGTGCATTCTTTAGAGCGAAACGAAGCGCAGGGTAACTGACACCCATTTCATTAGAGTGAAAGCATGGAGCCGCCATGCCAGTCGCTGGCATTGGGTATCTCTGGTCTTTTTTCCTGTTCAATCCGGCGTTGTTCTTCAAGGGTGTGTAAACCCAGCACAGATTGGTAGTGGCGAATATTTTTTACATAAGCCACGGGCTCGTGCCCCCTGGCATAGCCATGTTTCACGGTGCTGTGGTATTTCTGTTGTTGCAGCAGCGGTAAGTATTCCCTTACATCATTCCAAAGATCAGGGTTTTTTCCGGCTCGGTCTGTGAGCACTCTGGCATCTTCCAGATGCCCTAGGCCTACATTGTAGGCGGCAAGAGCAAACCAGGTGCGATCAGGTTCGGTGATGTCCGGAGGGATCCTGTCTTTAGTCTCCATGAAGTATTGGGCGCCACCCTCAATACTTTGCAGTGGATCCAACCGATCTTCTATTCCCACCTCCTTCGCTGTGGGTAGCGTCAGCATCATCAGACCGCGAACTCCGGTGGGCGAGGTAGCCTTCGCTTCCCAGTGAGACTCTTGATAGGCGATGGCTGCCAACAGTTGCCAGTCGAGCTGATGTTTGGCCGCGACATCTTTGAACATATCAAGGTACTTTGGTAGCCGAGTATTCACTCTGGCCATGAACAATTGAGAGCCGCCTTGGGTGAATTGATCAGATTGGCTGAGTACCCGCTTCTTCAGTTTTGCCAACTCACCTGAGGCTTCAAAAGCCTGCAGGAAACTATTGGCTGCTTGTAGCAGGGTGTGATCACCATGGTTCGGAAATACCCAGGCAATGGGTTGTGGTTCGGAAATATCGAAAGCTGCACGCGCTCTTGGATAGATGCCTCGGTCGAGTTGGTAGGCGTT
>JBFIID010000071.1:0-9926 GCA_041601415.1 Gammaproteobacteria bacterium | reverse complement strand
CGTACGCCCCGGTGACAGACTGCGCGGTTACCTGGCCGATGTACGCAACGAAAAACGTGGCCCACAGATTTTTATGAGCCGTACAGCGGTGGAGTTGTTGATCGAACTGTTCACCATCGAAGTACCGGAAATTGGTGATGAACTGATAGAAATCGTCGGCGCGGCACGTGACCCGGGTCTGCGCGCCAAGATCGGCGTAAAAACAAAAGATCCTCGACTTGATCCGGTGGGTGCCTGTGTAGGTATGCGTGGTTCACGTGTACAGGCCGTTTCTAATGAACTGGGTGGTGAACGCGTGGATATCATCCTGTGGGATGAAAACCCGGCCCAGTTTGTGATTAATGCCATGTCACCCGCAGAGGTCGCCTCCATTCTGGTGGATGAAGATAAACACAGCATGAATGTTGCGGTGGCCGAAGATCAGCTTTCTCAGGCTATTGGCCGAAACGGTCAGAATGTACGCCTGGCAAGCCAATTGACCGGCTGGGAACTGAATGTCATGACCGAAGCCGAGGCCGAGGAGAAGAGCGAATCGGAATTCCTCGAACTACAGACTATGTTTATGGAACACCTGGATGTGGATGAAGAGATTGCGGTCATTCTTGTACAGGAAGGCTTTTCCAGTGTCGAAGAAGTGGCCTATGTGCCGCTGAGTGAAATGCTTGAAATCGAGGAATTCGATGAGGCGCTGGTTGAAGAGTTGCGTGGTCGTGCCAAGGACCTGCTTCTCACACGCGCAATCATGACAGAAGAAAAACTGGATGATGCCAAGCCCGCAGCTGATCTGCTGGGTATGGATGGCATGGATGATGAACTGGCCTTTACGCTGGCATCTATGGGTATCATCACGATGGAAGACCTGGCCGAGCAGTCAGTTGATGAACTGATGGATATCGAAGGCATGGATGAACAACGTGCAGGCGCGTTAATACTGACCGCCAGAGCGCCATGGTTTGAAGAATCTGATAGTGGAGAAAGTGCGAATGGCTGATGTGACAGTAAAACAATTCGCCGATGTAGTCGGAATCTCGGTCGACAGATTAGTCGAGCAGCTTGATGCCGCCGGTTTATCGGCCAAGTCGGCTGACGATATGATCACGGACGCTGAGAAATCCAATCTGCTGTCACATCTGAGGAAATCGCATGGCAAGGACGAAGCCGGTAGCGAACCGTCCAAAATCACGTTGCGACGAAAGACGCGTAGTGAGCTAAAAGCCCCGGGCGGCCCTGGCCGTACCCGAACACGCACCACCGGCGGCACTGCTGCGAAAACGGTCAGCGTTGAATTCAGAAAGAAACATACCTACGTCAAACGCAGCGTTATTCTTGAAGAAGAAGCCGAACGCGTTGCACAGGTAGAGGCAGAAGTTCAGCCCGATGAAGACGTGGTAAGCCAGGCGGAAGTGCTGGCACCAGAGAATGAAGAACTGGTAAGGGATGACCTTGTTCGTAAGGAACAGGAAGAATTAGCACGCCTGGAACAGGAAAAAATCCAGCAGGAAGAAGAAGCGCGCCAGCGGGCCGAAGAAGAAGTACGTCTTCAGACCGAGGTGGAAGCGCGGATCAAGGCCGAGGTTGAGGCGAAGGAGAAGGCCGAGCGAGAGGCCGCTGAAGCAGAAGCACGTCGTCAGGCGGAAGAGAAGAAGAAGGCCAGCGGTGCGGAAGATAGCCGTGGTAAGCGCAAGGATGACAAGAAGACCAAATACGGTCGACAGGAATTACATGTGGCGACCAGCAAATCCGGTCGCAGGAAGAAGAAACCGGCGGCACAACGACGTGCTGTGGGTAATGCTGCAAATGCCAAGCATGGTTTCGAAAAACCGGTTTCACCGGTGATCAGGGAAGTTGCTATTCCAGAGATGATCACCGTTGCCGATCTGGCGCAGAAGATGTCGGTGAAGGCCGCTGAACTGATCAAGGTGCTGATGAAACTCGGCACCATGGCAACCATTAATCAGCCCATCGATCGTGATACCGCGACCCTGATTGTTGAGGAAATGGGACATACAGCGGTCGTGCTTAATGAAAATGCGATTGAGGAGCAAATCCAGGTCGCAGAGGTAGATGACAGCGAAAAAGAACCCCGCGCCCCTGTGGTTACCATCATGGGTCATGTCGACCATGGTAAGACCTCATTGCTCGATTACATTCGCGAGAGTCAGGTCACCGAAGGTGAGGCGGGTGGTATTACACAGCATATCGGTGCCTACCATGTGAGTACCCCGAACGGTGACATCTGTTTCCTTGATACGCCGGGGCATGCGGCGTTTACTGCTATGCGTGCACGCGGAGCCAAGGCCACTGATATCGTCATTCTGGTGGTGTCTGCCGATGATGGCGTGATGCCGCAAACCGAAGAAGCGATTAAACATTCCAAGGCCGCAGGCGTACCGATGATTGTAGCGGTCAACAAAATCGATAAACCCGATGCCGATCCAGAGCGGGTCAAAACCGAATTGTCTTCAAGAGATGTCGCCCCCGAAGAATGGGGTGGCGATACCATGTTTGTAAATGTGTCCGCGAAGACCGGTGAGGGTATAGAAAAACTGCTTGAAGCCGTGTTGTTGCAGGCCGAGGTTCTGGAATTGCGTGCAGCAGTGACCGGACCTGCGACAGGTGTAGTGATCGAGTCATCTCTGGATAAGGGGCGTGGACCCGTGGCAACCATTCTGGTGCAGAGTGGAACCTTGCGTAGGGGCGATATCCTGCTGGCAGGGCGTGAATTTGGTCGTGTGCGAGCCATGATTGACGAAAACGGTAATCAGATAGATGAAGCCGGACCTTCCTATCCTGCTGAAGTACTCGGACTCTCACGTACGCCGAATGCCGGTGATGAGGCCACAGTCGTGGTGGATGAACGCAAGGCACGTGAGATTGCAGAATTCAGACAGGGCAAGGATCGTGAAAACAGAATGGCACGTCAGCATGCCGCGAAACTGGATAATCTGTTCTCGCAGATGGCCGAGGGCGAGAGCGTCAACCTGAATGTTCTGATCAAGGCGGATGTACAGGGATCGTCCGAAGCACTGGCGGATTCACTGCTGAAATTGTGTAACGATGAACTCGGCGTGAAGGTAAATATTGTGACCAATGGCGTCGGTGGTATCACCGAGTCGGACGTCAATCTCGCAGTAGCATCCAGCGCCATTATTATTGGCTTCAATGTTCGAGCCGAAGCGAGTGCGCGCAAGATCGTCGAAGACGAAGGCGTCGACATGCGCTACTACAGCGTGATTTATAACGTCATCGATGATGTGAAAGATGCGATCAGCGGCATGCTGTCACCTGAAGTGCGCGAGTCTATTATTGGTATTGCCTTTGTACGTGATGTGTTCCGCTCATCCAAACTCGGTGCGATTGCCGGTTGTATGGTTGAGACCGGAGTCGTTCGCCGTAGTAGTCCAATCCGCGTATTGCGCGATAATGTGGTGATCTACGAAGGTGAACTGGAATCGCTACGTCGTTACAAGGACGATGTGAATGAAGTTAAGTCAGGTACTGAATGTGGTATCGGCGTGAAAAATTATAACGACGTGAAGCCGGGCGATCAGATTGAAGTGTTTGAGCGCATCGAAGTTGCGCGTAGTCTCTAGGAATATTCGAACTCATGTCTGAGGAATTCAGTCGCGCACAACGCGTATCAGAAGTCATTAGACGTGAGTTATCCGTGCCCTTGCAGCGTCAGTCCAGGGATCATAATCTGGGTCTGGTGACGATTACCGGTGTCGATGTTTCACCTGATTTCAAACAGGCAAAGGTGTATGTCACCAGTATCGGTAGTTCGTTGGAACCCGCTGATGTGGTGCGCTATCTCAATCAGCACAGTGGTCCTTTTCGACATCATTTATCGGTCAACATGAAACTCAGGATCATCCCGCGCCTGCATTTTGTCTATGACGAGTCGGTGGAAAATGGGGTGCGACTGTCGGCGTTGATCGATTCCCTCTCCAAGCCGGATACCAGCCCCGACGAATAACGCCCGGTTTCCGCTGAATGACAACCAAGCGCAAAAGTCCGGGCAGAGATGTCGATGGTATTCTGTTACTGGATAAACCCATCGGTATCAGTTCGAATGTTGCCCTGCAGCGGGCGAAAAGAATCTTTCAGGCCAGAAAGGCCGGACATACGGGTAATCTGGATCTGCTGGCAACGGGTGTACTGCCTGTCTGTTTCGGTGATGCAACCAAAGTCTCATCCTACCTGTTAGATGCCGACAAGCGTTATGAAACCACGGGTATGCTGGGGGTGATGACCAACACCGGTGATACCGAAGGTGAGGTGCTCCAGACCCTGGACGTGCCAGACATCAGTCAGGAACAACTGAACACGGTGTTGCAGGGGATGGTTGGCAAAGTACAGCAGGTGCCACCAATGTTCTCGGCGCTCAAGCATCAGGGGCAGCCTTTGTATAAGCTGGCACGTAAGGGCATCGAAATAGAGCGTAAAGCCCGTACGGTGGAGATCTATGCGATTGAGCTACTGGACTTCGATGGTCAGCATTTGAGTCTGGATGTGCGTTGTTCCAAAGGGACCTATATTCGTACCCTGGTGGAGGATATAGGCACGGCACTGGGTACCTGTGCACACGTGACTGCGTTGCGACGCACCTGCGCCAGTGATTACCCGATTGAGGAGTGTATGAGCCTCGAACAGCTACAGCTGCTGGCGGAAGATGGACTGGAACGACTGGATAGCCTGTTGCGACCGGTCGATAGCGCGATTGAACACCTTCCAGCCGTAGAATTAACCGCTCAACAGACCTTATTGATCATCCAGGGACAGAGTATTGAACTCGAATCGCTGCCTGATAATTCGCTACTCAGGCTCTACGAACAAAGCGGACTATTTCTAGGGATTGGCAGAGTCAGAGACGACCGGCGCGTGGCACCACGCAGATTGATGCGTCAATCTAGCACGGAATTGGCCAGAGCCAGGACGATAAGTAGTATAAGTGAGTGATTTCCCTTGTTCATGGAACATCACATGGTTACAATACGCGGATTTTTTGAACGCCGTGGTTTCTCAGGAGCAAACAGATGGCTTTTAACGCCCAAGATAAAGAAGAAGTAGTAGCAAAATACCAGCGCGCTGAAGGCGACACCGGTTCTCCGGAAGTCCAGGTAGCCCTGCTGTCAGCAAGAATTAATGACCTTTCAGGACATTTCAAGACCCACAAGCATGACAATCATTCACGTCAGGGACTGTTACGGATGGTTAACCAGCGTCGTAAATTGCTGGATTATCTGAAAGGTGTCAGTGTTGAACGCTATCGTGAACTGATTACCAGTTTAGGTCTGCGTAAGTAAGCCAGTCATACCTCATACCATCCTGGGACAGCTCAGGATGGCCAACAAAAATAATCAGGATCGGCCATACATCACATGACGCCTATTAAGAAAAGTTTTCAGTTCGGATCACAAACAGTCACTCTCGAAACGGGAGAAATCGCAAGACAGGCCTCTGGCACTGTCATCGTAAGCATCGAAGACACGGTTGTAATGGTCAACGTGGTGGGTAGAAAGAATGCCGATGCAGGGCGTGACTTTTTCCCATTGACTGTCGATTATCAGGAGCGTACCTACGCCGCTGGTAAAATCCCTGGAGGCTTTTTCAAACGTGAAGGTCGTCCCACAGAGAAAGAAACCCTGACCTGCCGGCTGATTGATCGTCCGATTCGTCCACTGTTTCCGAAAGGCTTCAAGAACGAAGTGCAGATTGTTGCGACCGTACTGTCACTGGACACCAATGCCGACCCGGATATCGCTGCGATGATTGGTGCTTCTGCGGCACTGAGTATAACCGGCATGCCTTTCGATGGCCCCATCGGCGCCGCTCGTGTGGGCTATAAAGATGGTGAATATCTGCTCAACCCCAGCTTCGCAGCACTGGATGACTCAGAACTTGATCTGGTTGTTGCCGGTACCGAATCTTCAGTGTTGATGGTTGAGTCCGAAGCGAAAGAACTTTCAGAAGAAATTATGCTGGGTGCCGTGATGTATGGTCATGAGCAGTTGCAGGTTGTGATTCAGCAGATTAAGGAACTGGCCCAGGAAATTGGTACAGAGGCATGGGACTGGCAGGCTCCTGCAGTCAATGAAGACCTCAAGTCAGCGGTAGAATCTGCCGGTCATGAACTGATTAAGAATGGCTATAACATTACCGACAAACTGGAACGTCAGAATGTCCTCAGCGCAGCGCGTCAGCAGATCGTTGCTGACCTTTGTGACGGTGATGAAGCACAGTGGTCACAGGCCGAGGTTTCGGCTCAGATTTCCAAACTCGAAAGCAGTGTCGTCCGGAGTAATGTGCTGGCTGGTGGTGCCCGAATTGATGGTCGTGACACCAGTACCGTACGTCCGATTGCCATTCGCGTTGGCATACTGCCGAGAACCCATGGTTCTGCGCTGTTTACGCGCGGTGAGACACAGGCCATTGTTGTCTGTGCACTGGGTACCGGTCGTGATGCACAGATCATTGATGCGATTGAAGGCGAGCGCAAGGAACCCTTCATGCTGCACTACAATTTCCCTCCATACTGTGTTGGTGAGACTGGACGCGTGGGTAGCCCCAAGCGTCGTGAAATCGGTCATGGTCGTCTGGCCAAGCGCGGCATTATGGCCGTCATGCCTGACTTCGATGAATACCCTTACGTGGTTCGTGTCGTATCCGAAATCACCGAGTCTAACGGCTCAAGCTCCATGGCCTCCGTGTGTGGTACCAGTCTGGCATTGATGGACGCCGGCGTGCCAATCAAGGCGCCTGTTGCCGGTATTGCGATGGGACTGGTCAAGGACGGCGATAATTTCGTCGTACTGTCAGACATCCTGGGTGATGAAGACCATCTGGGTGACATGGACTTCAAGGTGGCCGGTACCGAGAATGGTATTAGCGCGCTGCAGATGGACATTAAGATCAACGGTATTACTCGCGAAATTATGGAAGTTGCCCTGGGTCAGGCCCAGCAGGGTCGTTTGCACATCCTTGGTGAAATGAACAAGGTGCTGTCAGCCACGCGTGACGAAATGTCTGATTACGCACCACGCATACTGACCATCAAGATTCATCCAGACAAGATTCGTGACGTCATCGGTAAGGGTGGTACAACCATCCGCTCTATCACCGAAGAGACGGGTGCTACCATTGATATAACCGATGACGGTGTGGTGAAAATTGCCTCCGTTGATAACATTGCAGGACAGGCTGCGCTGAAGCGTGTGGAGCAGATCACCGCCGATGTCGAAGTGGGTGTTATTTACGAAGGTAAGGTCGCCAAACTGATGGACTTCGGTGCGTTTGTCACCATCCTGCCTGGTAAGGACGGTCTGGTACATATTTCCCAGATTTCCAATGAACGCGTTGAGAACGTCAGCGATGTTCTGAAGGAAGGAGAGGTAGTCCAGGTCAAGGTACTGGAAATAGACAAGCAGGGTCGTATTCGCCTCAGTATGAAGGCCGTAAACGAAGGCTGATATGCCGATTATGTACGGAAAAAAAGGGGCCTCATGGCCCCTTTTTTATATCTACTTTTCCAATCCATCCCGTCTCTGATTCGTCGAATTGAGCATGTCTGATCAAGCGAGTGATGAACAACTTATGCTGGACTACTGCGCTGGAGATGCGGCGGCCTTTGAGGTGCTCTATCAGCGGCATCGGGGTGGGCTTTATCGCTATATTCTGCGTCAGTGTAATAATGCCCGGATCGCTGAAGAACTGTATCAGGATGTCTGGTTAAACCTGATCCGCGCGCGTCAACGTTATAAGGTTCAGGCAAAGTTCACTACCTATCTGTATCACATGGCGCATAATCGTTTGATTGATTACTACCGAAAGACAAGCACTAGCCTGCCCTTGTCCTATACAGAGGACTATAACGAAGTGTTAAACAATCAGGCGGCTGACGCGGGTGATGAACCAGAGCAACGGCTGGCTGGTAGTGAGCAGGCCGAGCAACTCTCGCTCCTGTTGCAGCAGTTACCGGAAGCCCAGCGCGAGGTCTTTTTGCTCAAGGAGGAGTCAGGTATGAGTCTGGCGGAGATCGCAGAGGCCACCGGGGTAGGTGTTGAAACGGTCAAAAGTCGGTTGCGTTATGCCTTTAAGCGATTACGTCAGGCCATCACGGGGGCCTCATGAGCGAACAGAAGCACGATCAAAACGAGGCGTTTGATGCCTATCTGCAGGGTGGCCATGAACTCTCTGAGCGCTATGCCAGTCTGTCTGCGGAACACCCCTCTCAGAAGCTTGATGATGCCATCCTCGCAGCCTCCCGGCGTGAGGTTGAGGCCGGTCCGAAATCCATTCCGGGTGGTTTCTACCGTAAATGGAAAACACCGCTAAGCATGGCCGCTACGGTGTTGCTCAGTGTCGGGCTGGTCAGCCTTTATTATCGGCAGTCCGATGAACAGATGTTGCGTGAGAAGGACTATCTTGCTGTACCCGCTGAGTTGCCGTCTGCTCCACCAGCCTCAACATCAGTAAAACCGGATGTGCAGCAAGATTTACCCTCGATAGCCGCACAAGGACTAAATCGGGAAAGCGACAAGGATAAAAATATACGGGCAGATTCTACCAGCAGTGACATTGAACAACTGGCAGCCATGGCCAGCAGGGAAACAGCGAAGGCTTCCTCAACCCGTGTTGAATCAGAACTTCCTGATGAGGAGCGTTTGATAAGGGCGCCGGCGGTCGCAGCGCTCGAGCAGAAGCCAGCGAGAATGCCTGGCGAGAAGAAACAGAAACGGGAGATACAGGGCAGGGGGCTGACAACTAATCCGCAGTCGATTGCGGAAAGTGACGATTTGTCAGCTTTATCAGCAACGGTGTTGGCAGACGGTTATAGCAAGGAAACTGCTCGTCAATCGGCTGAGGAGGCTCAGGTTTCACGCAGGCAGGCAGCCGCAGCGCAGCGACGCTACCGCCCTGCAACTGCTAGTCGCGGTGATAAGGATGCCTTACAGGAAGCGCCAGCTGCTGTCGTGCATAAGTATATGCGTCAATCAGATGCTGAGCTGGAAAGTGCTGCGAAGAAGCTACTGCTGAGGATTAGTCGCTATCGTGCGACGGGGCATTTTCAGCAGGCCGATCGCCTGTTACAGCGTTTCCATCAACGCTATCCGGATTTTCCAGCCTCACTGCGTGAACGCATTCTGGACTCCATTGCCCCTGTTGTCAGATAGGCCGGAGACGACAGATGCAGCGACTGACAATTTTTTTCCCCGTCTGGGCGTTGTTGGCCAGTATTCTTGCGGTGTATTTCCCGGCGCCTCTGAGTGAACTGAAACCGGGCATCGTTCCCCTGCTTGGGCTTGTGATGTTCTGTATGGGGCTTAGTCTGACCTTGAACGATTTTACCCGTGCCCTCAGAAGGCGAGGGGTTATTTTACTGGGACTATGCCTGCAGTTTCTGTTGATGCCTCTGCTTGCCTGGGGGCTCGCCAGCGTCTTGCAGCTGTCTTTGATGCTGACGGTGGGACTGGTGCTGGTGGGTACCTGCCCGGGTGGAACGGCCTCGAATGTTATCTGTTATCTCAGCGGGGGTGACACGGCACTGTCCATTAGTCTGACGACCTTTTCTACCCTCGCCTCTGTGATACTTACCCCGCTGTTGACCTATCTTTATGTTGGGCAGCAAATTCCGGTACCGGTAGTGGACATGCTGTGGAGTATTGCACGCATTATCCTGCTACCCGTGACCTTCGGCTTGCTGTTAAATCACTATTTGGGGACTCGTTTGTGGGTCTTGCGAGGAGTTTTCCCGCTCCTGTCCGTGCTGGCGATTGTCCTGATCATCGCGATTATCGTGGCATTGAATCATCAGCACCTCGCGGAACTGGCTGTGCCATTGATGCTTGCGGTGATTTTGCATAACCTGCTTGGGCTTACGCTGGCATATGTCATTTGCCGGACACTACGACTGGATGAGGCCACCT
>JBFIID010000070.1:0-9986 GCA_041601415.1 Gammaproteobacteria bacterium | reverse complement strand
GAAGTTGGCTATCTTACTAACTCACTTTTTAATATAGTTAGCTCTGATGGGCTGGATACACCGGAAACTAATGAGAGCTTCTGGCGTAACAGACTCAATTACTCAATTGGAAGACTAACATTAAGCCTTAATGCAAATTTGGCACATTCAGATGATGGTCTAAACACATCCTTGTTGTTTCAGGCGCGAAGGGGTTTCGGCACCTAATCTGGGCATGGCTTAAATAATAAAAAGTTAAATAATTTCTAATCAATGGGAGGGATCGTTATGTTTCCACGTACCAGACTAACCGCGTCACTATTCAGGGTATTGTTAGGCGCAGTACTGGCTTTGCTTGTCAGCCTGCCAGCACACGCTGAATATGGTGATATTGTGATTAATAATTATTCGGACGATGCGGGTATGCGGCCGGTTATTTTTCCCCACTGGTTCCATCGTGTGCGTTTCCGCTGCAAGGTTTGTCATGCTGACCTCGGTTTTAAGTTTGAGGCCGGAGGCAACAAAATCGATATGTTAAAAATCATTGACGGTGAATTCTGCGGTGCCTGCCATAATGGCGAAGTGGCATGGTCAGTTGAAAACTGCAATGTCTGTCATTCTGCGAAACCGGGTACGCCAACCCAGGTACACGAAAGTACATTGCAAAAACTGATCGTTCCAGCCAAATAGGGGGAGAGCAGCATGAAACTAATCAAAAATATGTATGTTGCAGTTGCATTGGCTATCACCCTCGGAAGCTTTGCTGTGATGACCCTCCAGGTCGACGATGCACAGGCCGCCGATCCAAATTCATTCAATCGTTTGATGAAACCGGTTTCCAAACGTAATCCGCCACCAGCAGAAGACGGTATCCATGATCCTGAAAATGATGGTGCGTATATTCTTCAGCCCCCCAAGGAACAGTTCGCTAAACTACCCAATGGTAAATCCGGCAATTATGTGGACTGGGTGCAGGCTCTTAGTAGTGGAGACATTAATCCGCGCTATGACCGACTCGATCCTGATGTCAAACCGGTAGTGATGGATTTGAACATTGTGCGAGAAGTGAAAGGCTCAATGCCGGACGTGATTTACCCGCACAAGCAGCACACTGAATGGCTGGATTGCTCGAACTGTCACCCAGCTATTTTTATTCCGCAGAAGGGTGCGAATCAGATCAGCATGGCGTCAATTATTCTCGGTGAAAAGTGTGGTGTTTGTCACGGCAAGGTCGCATTTCCAATTGCCGAATGTCGTCGCTGCCATTCACGTCCGAAGGCCAGTAAAACGGCCAGTAAGGCAGCAGCAAAGCCAGCGCCTGTTGTTGCTACACCTGCACCAGCCGCGAGTCCGGCAGCCGCTAAACCCTGAAAGAAATGCTGAAAAGTAAGCTTGCAATATATGCGTCGGTATTCATCTGGATACCGACCTTATATTCCATGCAGGTCACTGCAGCGGTGCCCGAGTGCTCACCAGCAAGCGTGGTAGAAGCCACCGAGAATGCGGACAGCATAGCGAAGACACTGGATAGTAAGCTGCGATTGCTTGAGTCTGTGCTGAAGTCTGAGGTGAAAACGGCAAGGGTCAATAGCAGTTCCGATGATAACGCAAAGTTGTTATTACGGAATGCGTCTAAAAACTATGACCGGGCCGTACTGTTGATTGAGTCAGATTGTAGAAATGATGCAGATGAAGTCATAAACCAGGGGCTTGTAGCTGCGCGCCAGGCTTTTAGCATGGTAACTAACCAGCAGCGACTGGAAGAGCGTTCCAGGCAGAATTATCAGTTATTACGAAATCGGATAAGCAGTTTTAGAAAGGCAATCGATCGAATCGCAACAGAAAAAAATATTAGTTCTGAGCGCGTGCTTGATCTGGAGAACCTGAATGGGCTGATCAGGAATGCGGATTCTGCCATAGACAATGGTGATTTTATCCGTGCCAGTGCTTCATTAAGTGATGCTGCAAGGATCGTTGAGGCAGCACTGATTGTTGTCCGTGCCAATGAAACGCTGTTTCACGAGAAAAAATTTGAATCACTGGAAGATGCCTACCAGGATGAAATGGAGACAAACCGCAGTTATATGCGTTTGCTGGGTAAAATACTGGCCGTACAGCCCGAAAAGAATCAGAAAAGAAAACTGATTCAGAACCTGATGAAGCAAAACCAGGACAGTGTTTCACAATCGATGGCTAAAATGAGCACGGGCGATATGGAAAAAGCTCTGCAACTACTTGAAGTTGGCACACAGAAGTTAATCAAGGCCCTGAGATACTTCGGCCTGGCCTTATAGTTCGCACCGTAAATTCAACCCATAATGAATAGAAAAACGCCATGAAAACGAACTTTTTAACGCAAAACAATCCAATCATGTTAGTTGTGTTGCTGTTACTCGCAATATCAGTTGGTGTACAGGCAGGAGAGTGGTTGAGTCTGGAAAAAGATGAGCTGCATGACCCTGACAGTACCGCGGTGAAGGTGCTGCAGCAGCCCGCCTCGGCGTTGGGGATATTGCCCCCGGATACGGCGGGGAATCAGGTGGACTGGGTGAGGGCACTCCGGGAAGGCTACATCAACCCTCGTAGTCATTTACATGACAATGTGGAACTTGAGGTGCTTGATACTGATATTCTGCTAAAGGGTACTGGAGACCAGCCCTTTGTGCTCTTTCCACATAAAGCACATACCGAATGGCTCGATTGCAGCAATTGTCATGAAGAATTATTCAAGTCCAAGGCGGGAGCAACTGATATCGACATGATGTCTATCTTACAGGGTGAATTTTGCGGTCGTTGCCATGGAGCAGTCTCATTTCCTCTGACGGAATGTGACCGCTGTCATAGTGTTCCGCAAGTCTCTTCACCGTTACAGGGCCGGTAAATCAAAATATATGTGGCACACAGGGTTACGAATAAACATAGTTTGTCTGTTTGTATTACTCACAGCCATTATCCCGGGTAGGCTTTCTGCGGAATACGCAGATGTGATTTTAAACAAGTATGCGGATGCAGCGGGTATGAATCCTGTGTTGTTCCCGCACTGGTTTCATCGCATTCGTTTTAAATGCAGGGTCTGCCACACTGAACTGGGCTTCGAGATGCGCGCTGGAGCCAATAAAGTAACCATGGACAAGATCACTGAAGGCGAGTTTTGTGGTGCTTGCCACGATGGCGAAACTGCCTGGTCCACAGAAAATTGTGATCTATGCCACTCCGCTAAAAATGGAATCAAAAGTGGAATTTACGGCGGTCACGAGACGGGTGGCCCGGGTCGTTGGTGAGTACCTGCCGGCGTACTGATTACTATCTGTTGGCTAGCCGAAATGACAATACCTAACAGAACCGGAAAACGCTGAATGCGCGATAAAAACGCTCAGTTCAGTAGACGTATTGTTTTGCTATTGCTCACTTTCGCTGTTTTTTTTGTGCCAGTGTGCACTGCTTCCGGGGCAATATTGACAGAGGTCCAGGTGTTTAAAGATTTCCTTCAAACAGCAACGGATCCCTTTAGCGCTTCAGGTTCATCGCTGGAACAACCCCGATTCATCAAACCGTTATTCATAAGCGCTGTCGCGGCGCGCCACAACCATATCTTTTTCATCGACAGTGGTCGATCTCGCATTTATTTCCTGGATTCCCTGTCTAAAACAATCAGCGAATTTGCCGTATTGAAGGGCGGGGAAACCCGTGGTCTGTTTATCGCGCAGGATTTAAGCCTGTTTGTGGTTGACCGTTTTGACAGAGCCGTGCTTCATTACTCACGCGATGGACGATTGTTGGGCAGGATTGAGCGCGATGACGTATTGGTAAATCCCATCGACGTGATACAGAACGAACCGCACAATGATGTAGTGATTGCAGATAGCTTCGGTGCTTATCTGGTTGAGTTTAATATACTCGGAGGGCTGCGAAGCTTGATCGGTCAGAATATTAACCAGGCGACTGCTCCAGCCAATATTGTCGCTATAACCGCTGGTCATGGGCGCTATTATTTACTCGATGGTCTGTCACGTTCGGTTACTGTGATGAACAGAAACGGAGAAACTCTGGACACTATCGGCAGGGGAGTCTTGAAACAGCCCGTCTCACTTGCTACTGATATGTGTGGGCGCATTTTTGTTGCGGATCAGTTTGATAATGCCCTGCATATATTTACGCCGGACGGACTGATGGCATCGCTGTCTAATGAAAGGCCAGGACTTACAGGTTTTTCGTTAATTACCGATATATGGGTAGATGAAAACTTTCTTTATGTGGCGGATGGGCCGACCGCTAAGATTAAAAAATATTTAATAGACATTGACTGCTGAAATGAAACTTCGAACGCTTACTGGAATTTTTCTAATCCTGATGACGGCAGGTTGCGCTGAAGTTCCCATGGTCATGGAACTTCACCCTGAGGACAATATCAAATTTCAGGACATGGTATGGCCATCTCCGCCAGATGTACCGCGTTATCGCTACGCGGGGCAGCTTATCGGAGAACAAAACCTGACGCCAGATGGTGATGTGCAGCAGTCGACAGGTACCCAATTACTCAGGTGGCTGGTTGGCCTTGGGGATGTATGGCGTCAACCCAAAGTGTTACAAAGACCGCAAAATGGAATGGTTTGTAAGCAGGGACGTATTTTTGTAACGGATGTGGGTAACAGTGCTGTCTATGTATTTGATGGTGTACAGGGCAAATTAGAGGTGTGGGACAGGGCGGATGCCAATGCCCACTTTGAGTATCCTATTGCTATTGCTGAGTCCGGTGAAAACGAGATACTCGTAACCGATTCAAAACTGGCTCGCGTGGTAAGGCTGGATCTGGAAGGCAATCCGCTTGGTAGCTTTGGTGACGGTGTCCTGGAAAGGCCCACAGGACTGACGGTAGACTCCGTGTCAGGGCTCATCTACGTAGCGGACACCAAAGCGCATAATATTAAGGTGTTTGATAATACCGGTGCTTTACGCGAAACCATTGGTAGCAGAGGTACAGGAGAAGGGCAATTTAACGCTCCTACTCATCTGGCATTCGCAAAGGGGCGACTCTATGTCAGTGATACACTCAATGCGCGTGTACAGATTCTGGATACAGACGGTGAGTTTCTTTCCAGTATCGGGCAACGTGGTCTGTATGTCGGCAATCTGATCCGGCCTAAAGGGGTGACTGTCGACGATAACGGAAATATCTATATCGTTGAGTCGTATTTCGATCATTTACTGGTGTTCAATGAGCAGGGTGAACTGCTTCTGCCGATGGGTGGAACCGGGAGTGGCGTCGGAGGATTCTTTCTGCCCTCTGGTGTGTTTAGTGATTCACAGAACAGGATCTTTACTGCAGACATGTTCAACAGTCGTGTCATCATCATGCAATATCTCGGTACTGAATAATGAAGCGTATGAATTCACGAATACTCATGATGATACTGGCCACACTGGCCGGTCTCTCCCCTCTGTCGTCATTGGCTGAAAAAGTCTCGGATGTGAGTCAAACTGTGCATAACCTTTCTGCTGGAGGCCCAGGTGCTGTTACCGCAGCCGGTGGCGAGAGCGAGATATGCGTCTTTTGCCATACGCCTCATGGAGCAACAACCTTTCCCGGCTCACCGTTGTGGAATCGCACGCTTTCCAGCGCAACCTATACAACCTATACCTCATCCTCACTGGATGCTGAAAACATCCTTGGTTCACAATTAGAACAACCGGCAGGTAGCTCAAAACTGTGCCTCTCCTGTCATGATGGAACGCTGGCCCTTGGGGCCGTGAATGTGTTTCAGGGAACCCTGAATTCCACTATTGGATTAAATGGTACCTCGGGCGGTGCGATGCCCGTTGGTGAAGGTGTTGATACCGGGTTTACCCGCAATTTAGGCACGAACCTGACCAACGATCACCCGATTTCGTTAACCTACAATACGAACCTTGCAAATGTAGATGGTGAGTTATTCGACCCAACGACCGCTGCGCATATCGGTCTGCGTAGCCCGGGTGTAAGACCGGCCGTGCCCCTGGAGCCAACCGGACAGAATGGTGATCCTCAAATCCAGTGTGTCAGCTGTCATGATCCTCATCTATTCGATGCAACAGAGACAGAAAGCATCAAGTTTTTACGTCTTAACCGTTTCCAGTCAGGGCTTCCTGCTCAGGGTGCCTTTAATGAAACAACAGATATTATCTGTCTTGCCTGTCACGACAAGTCCGGCTGGACTGAGTCTGCTCATGCCTTATCAACTGTAGCCAACGAGACCTATATATCTACGCCACCGAATTTACGTGAAATACCGGTTGGTATGCCGGTCTGGCAGGTATCATGCCTCAATTGCCATGATACACACACGGTGCATGGGGCTCGCCGTCTGCTGAGAGAAGGTACCGACAGTATCGCAACGCCCAAGAGTGGTGGTAATTCTGCGATAGAAGAGACCTGTTATCAGTGTCATTCAGCGAACCCGATTATCACCAATATCAATAACGACGTGCCAGATATAAAAACTGACTTTGGTCTGGCGCGCCACATGCCGATAACGAGTGCTGATCAGGTCGCCGGTGTAGAAATACACGACATTACGGACGCTGATTTCAGCGAGACACAGACACTGCTTGGTGCTGGCAATCTGAATAATCGTCATGTGGAGTGCACGGATTGTCATAACCCTCATCGTGTAATGAAGGACCAGTTGTTTAACGGTGACGGTAATGAAACAGAAGGTACCCACCCACACGGCAGTGGACATACTAATATTGCCTCAGGCGTCCTGCGTGGTAGCTGGGGTGTAGAGCCTAATTATGGTGGCACAAACTTTCTGGACATGCCCACCAGTTACGATGTAAAGAAAGGAGATGGGGGACTGGGGGCCAGTGATCTTGTTACCTCAGCCCATGTGACGCGTGAGTATCAGGTCTGCCTGAAGTGCCATTCAGACTATGGTTATACCGATAGTGGTGTCTACCCCAGTGGTGGTCGGCCGATTCCAGGAAGCTCGACTGGGACAACATTCCCATTCCAGAATAATCTCGAGGAATACACAAACCAGGCGATGGAATTTCAGGCTCCCACTGCAGATCGGGGTGAGCCCGGGCCTCAGGGAGCTGCCAACCATCGTTCCTGGCATCCGGTGATGGAAAATACCGGGCGTACCGCCGGGGTTCGAAATATGAGTGCCAGTACCAACCTGTTTCTGGCCCCATGGAATGGCGCCAACATCGGTGTACAGACCATGTACTGCTCCGATTGTCATGGCTCTAATACGCCAAACGGCACTGTCGTCCCGCCAGGGGATAACCCCTGGGGACCTCATGGTTCGCAGAACAACTTTATTCTTAAAGGTACCTGGGATGCGAATACGGGCGGCAATAACTCCGGGCTGTGTTTCCGTTGTCATAATCACACCAATTATGGGTCTGACCAAAATGAAAACAGTGGTGGCAATTTTGCCAGTGGCTTCGGCGGTCCGAAAGACACCAATCTGCATGCGCTTCATAACAAGGCAATAGGTAATGGTATTCACTGTAGCTGGTGTCATGTCGCTGTTCCCCATGGATTCAAGAACAAGGCACTGCTGGTCAATCTCAACAGAGTGGGGGCTGAGGCCGGGCTGGCACCCGCCGGGGTAGAGGTGCCGATAAACAGTTCGGGTCAGACATATAATGTCGGTCCTTACTACAACAACGCGAAACTGAAGATCAGAACATTCCGACTCAGTGGCACCTGGCGTGATCAGGACTGCGGCTCGGCCAGTGGGACACCGGATGTCGGGCGTGACTGGATGAAGGACGTCTGCTCCAATCCCCCCTGATGTCCGCCCTAAAGCTACTTTCGTCACTTAAGTTTACCTTGCTGGTGATGGCAGCACTGGCGATTGCTGCCTTGTTCAGTTATAAAAACCCGGCCATCTCAACGGCCTGGATCGCCCTGCCATTAAGCATACTGGCGATCAATCTGCTGGTGGTGATCTTCACTAACCCGGTATTCAGAAAACAGTATGGTCTTCTTTTTTTTCATATTGGCCTGCTAGCGGTGATTTTGCTGGCACTCAGTGATCAATTAACCCGTTTTCAGGGACGACTGGAAATCACCGAAGGTCAGGAGTTTGACCCCGCAATAGTGAGTACCGTCAGGCATGGGCCTTTGCATCAGAACCAACTGCATCAGATAGAATTTTTACAAAGTAAGGTTAAGGTTGAGTATTCGGCGGATGGACGGCGTGGAAACACGCGTAGCCAGATTCGACTGCCAGCAAAGAACGGTGAAGAAGAGACCGTCATCATCGGTGATCGACAGGCCTGGGAAGTGCAGGGCTATCGTTTCCTCAGCACCTTTAATAAAGGTTTTGCCGTAATTTTGAGCTGGCAGGACGAAGCGGGTAATGTCGTTTCCGGCGCTGTAAACATGCCGTCTTATCCACTCAATGAGTGGAAACAGGAAAACCTCTGGATCACCCCCGGCGGTCAGCAGGTAACACTCAGTTTCGATCCGGGCAGTAGTCCCGAAAAAGGTCGAGAGTGGCAGCTGGAAACGGAGAGGGCCAGTGATGCGCGCCTGACAGTCATTACCGATCAGGGCAGTCATGTGCTAAAGGCCGGTGACAATACGCAACTCAATCGGGGCAGCTTGACGTTTGAAACCGTACGCCTGTGGATGGGTTATCGAATCGATTATCAGCCCTGGTTATTCTGGCAGTTTATCGCCGCAGTGCTGGCCATCGTCGGTCTCGGATTTCACTTCTGGCAGAAATTCTCACAACATGAAGCAAAAACCTCGCGCGTGAATCAATCGGCAGAGGGACTGATCCACAGTGCCTGAAACCCTGCTGGTCTGGAGTGGAACGGCCGCCTATGGCATCGCCGCAATACTGACATTTATCCGCTCCGGGGGCACCGTCAGGTATCAGGCCTGGGCCCATTCGCTGTTATGGCTGGGCGTCATATTGCTGGCCCTGGCAATTACACTACGCTGGGTCGAGAACGGGCAGGGACCGTTCATGACACTCTATGAGGTCTTGATCAGTAGTGGTTTCAGCCTGGGGCTGGTCTATGCGCTGGCGATCAGCCTGTTTGCAGAAGTCAGACGTGGCATGATGATCGCATTACCCTTCCTCTTTATGTTGACCATCTGGGCATCGGGTCTATCAACCGATGTGGTACCGCTGCCGCCGACCTTCGATAACTTCTGGCTATGGATTCACCTGTTCAGCGGCAAGTTATTTCTTGGCTCCTTACTGGCAGCCGTATCTCTTGCCGGTGCATTACTGTTACAGAACAACCGGGCAGGGCAGAGTGATGCAGAGGTGCAGAAACTGGACGGCCTGGTCTGGCGCCTTGCCTCGGTGGCCTTTGTGTTTGACAGTTTCATGCTTCTGGCCGGCGCTGTTTGGGCACATATCGCCTGGGGTCGATACTGGGCCTGGGATCCACTGGAGACCTGGGCTTTTATCACCTGGTTATCATTAGGCATGCTGCTACACGCGCGACTCACTTTTCGGATGCCCTTATGGTTAGGCTGGGCGGCGAGTGTGCTGGTCTTCGTGATCGCCTTTCTAACCTTTTTTGGCGTTCCTTTTTTAAGCCACACGGCGCATAAGGGTGTGATGTAAGGGACCGCGTCGCTTACACAAACCAATGACGAAAGACCTCTCCTGGCAACCGAGTAGCAGCATCGAGAATATCTATCGACGTGCGGCACTGTTAAGCGCCATAAGGCGCTTCTTCGAACAACGCAGTGTGATTGAGGTGGATACCCCAACCCTGTCGCGGGCGGGAGTAACTGACCCCCATATCCACAGTCTTGCTACCCGGCTTTTGCTTGATGGGGCGCAGGCCGAAACCTTCTACCTGCATACTTCGCCTGAATTTCCAATGAAACGACTGCTGGCGGCAGGCGTCGGTGCTATTTATCAGATCTGTAAGGTCTTCAGGGCAGGCGAGCAGGGCGCTAGACACAACCCCGAATTCACCATGCTGGAATGGTATCGCCCCGGCTTTAATCATCTGCAGCTAATGGATGAGATAGAAGACCTGCTGCG